>JBJEYK010000149.1:0-6365 GCA_051886775.1 Candidatus Ventricola sp.
CAGCGAGTATTTCGAGGTGACGCACGAGCAGGCCGAGGCCATCAATGCCGCGCGTGCGCGGGGCGGGCGGATCGTCTGCGTGGGGACGACGAGCGTGCGCACGCTGGAGACCGTCGCCACCGACGACGGCATCGTCCATCCCGGCAGCGGCTTCACGCAGATCTTCATCACCCCGGGCGTGAAGCTCAAGGCCGTCGACGCGCTGATCACCAACTTTCACCTGCCCCAGAGCACGCTGCTGATGCTCGTCTCTGCGCTGATGGGGCGCGAGAATGCCCTGGCAGCGTACGAGCTGGCGGTGAAGGAGCGCTATCGCTTCTTCAGCTTCGGCGATGCGATGATGATCCTGTAAACCCAATAAAGCGGCAGCCTGAGGCTTGATTGGCCTCAGGCTGCTTGTATGTATGAAAGGCTGCCGCGCCTCAGGGTCTGCCCGGTTTAGGGCGCGTAGATGATGTCGTCCCGCAGGCGGTAGATTGTCGCGCCGTATTTGCTGCGGCAGAAGGCGTCGACGAACCAGTCGATCGGCTTGGTGACGCCGTACTGCACATAGGCGTAGCGTTCGCCGCCGATGGAGGTGCCCTTCATGTTGGAATCGGTCCAGGTGACGCTGTCGGTCTGGGGATCATAATCCTCGGAGAAGATCATGCTGTGCGCGCCGACGCCGTAGTAGTAGTTGGCCGCCATCTGGAAGTAATCGCCCCGCTGCGCCTGCATGAGGAAGCGGCGCGCGGCCTCGCGGTTCTCGGCCATAGACAGGCTGCTGTCGTAGCGGAAGGACGCAGCGGCGTAGAACGGATTGCCCTCGCCGGCGGGCACGTCCTGCCATTCCACACCGTAGACGTAGGGCGCGCAGTCCGCCTTCTTCTGGTTGTTGGGGATGACCAGCGGCACGTCGGGGTATTCCGCCATGCGGAAGGCCGCGCAGTGCTCGCGGAACAGGTGCACCGTGAAATTCTTGCAGACGTAGATGTCGCCGCTGTACTGCGCGCGCTGCGGCTTGCCGTTTGCCTTGGTATACAACGCCTGTGCACTGGACAGAATGCGGTCAATGAAGTCGGCGCGTGCGGCGCTTTCGCCGGGGGATGCCGCGTTGTCAGCGGCTTCCTCGATAGGCAGGGCGTCCTGGGCGCCAAGCATGTCCTCCAGGGAGAGGGTGTCCGCCAGCGCGGCAGGGGACAGCAGCAGACATGCAATCAGGGCAAAAAACAGTCTCATGGCACGAACCTCCTTGATGCGATGGCTCCGGATATTGTAGCACATCTGGCTGCGCGGCGCAATGCCGCAACTGGAGGTGCAGCGCTCAATTCGAGGACCTGAAAAAAAGATTGAAAAAATTTTTGACAGGATTCGACAAAAAGCGCAAAAATGGCGGACACATGAAAAAACAAGTAATACTTGGATTTGTATGTGTACACCACATGTTATGCTTCGGGAAGGCCAGAGCGTGATCAGGCCATCGGACGATACGATGACCGGGTGTTTTGGTTGACGGTCAAGGTGGAATGTGCTAATATAATACGGAAACGAAATAGTTAATATATGAAAAGTGTTGTGAGAAAGGACAGGAAGTGAAACCATGCCCCCTAAGCAGAGAATCACCAGAGAAATGATTCTGGAGAGGTCTTTTGCCATGTTTTCCCGCGAAGGCATGGAGGCTGTGAACGCACGCTCCGTGGCCAAGGCGCTGAACTGCTCCACGCAGCCGATTTTCAGCTATTATGCTGGCATGGAGGACCTCAAAAATACACTTGAGCAAAAGGCGGACGAGACCTTCGGCCAGGCGCTCACTGCGGTTTGCGATCAGCAGGATCCGGTTCTGCGGCTGTGCACCGCGTATGTGCGGTTTGCCTCGCAGGAGCCGCGCCTGTTTGCGCATTTGTTCATGCGGCTGGATGTCGACGCCCCCCGGGTGTTCCCGGAGGCGGCACACCGGGAGGAGGCTGCTCGTCAGGAGTGCGAGGCTACGGGCCTTTCCGCGGAGCAGGCGCAGATGCTCATCGACCGGGTGACCATCTATGCGCACGGCTTGGCTACGCTGATGGCCTCCGGGCGCGCGACCTTCTCGCCGGAGAATGCGGAGCACCTGCTTGCCGAGGCGTATGAGAGCGTGCTCGTGTGCCTGCGCAAGGAATCAAAGTGATATCACAAAAGCGGGCGGCAATTGCCGTCCGCTTTGCTGTGCCCGCGCTCAGCGCGCGGCAAGCTCCTCGGGGGTGTACTGCCTGCGCAGCCGCCGCCACAGCACGCAGAAGATGACCACCAGCACGCCAAAGGTCATCAGCCAGGAGACAGGGTAGGAGAGCATCAGGCAGGTCATGCTGGGCGCGGCGGCAAACACCGTCATCACCCACAGAATGCGGAACGCGCACGCGCCCAGCAGCGACACGATCATCGGTAGCAGCGAATAGCCGATGCCGCGCAGCACGCCGGTCATCACGTCCATGATGCCGCACAGGAAGTACGGGCCGCACACGATGTAGATGCGCTCCATGCCGGCGGAGATGACGGCCGGGTCGGCGGAGTAGAGCGATAGCAGCTGCCGGCCGAACACGCACGAGAGCAGCCCCAGCGCCACGCCGAAGGAGAACGCCCAGAACATGCACACCTTCAGCGACGTGATGATCCGGCCCGGCTTGCGTGCGCCGGCGTTCTGCCCGGCAAAGCAGGTGATGGCCTGCTGGAAGGTGTTCATCGCCTGATAGACGAAGCTGCCCACGTTGGCGCCCGCCGCGTTCCCGGCGATGACGATCGAGCCGAAGCTGTTCACCGAGGACTGGATGACCACGTTGGACAGCGAGAATACCGAGGATTGGATGCCTGCCGGCAGACCGATGCGGATGATTTCCCGCAGCATGGAGGGATTGAGGTGCAGCCGGCGCAGGGACAGATGCGTGGGGCCGTCTATCAGCATCAGCGAGCGCACCACCAGCGCGGCGGAGACGGCCTGCGAGAGGATCGTCGCCAGCGCAACGCCCGCCACGCTCAGATGCAGCGCGATCACAAACACCAGGTTGAGCGCCACGTTGATCACGCCTGCGACCGTCAGGAAATAGAGCGGGCGCTTGGTATCGCCCACGGCGCGCAGCACGGCGGCGCAGAAGTTGTAGAGCATCTGTACCGGCATGCCGGCGAAGATGATGCGCACATAGATCACCGCCAGGTCGATGACATCCTCCGGCGAGCCCATCAGCACCAGCAGCGGGCGCGCGGCGACGATGCCCACCACGCTCAGCAGCGCGCCGCCAATCAGCGCGAGCAGCACGGAGGTGTGCACGGTTTCGCTGACGTGCGTACTGTCGCGCGAGCCGGTGTAGCGCGCGACCAGCACGTTCGCACCGATGGACAGCCCCACAAACAGGCTGATGATCATGTTGTTGAGCGACCCGACGGAGCCGACGGCGGCCAGCGCCTCGCTGCCGGCAAAGCGGCCCACGACGATGGTGTCCGCCGCGTTGAACAGCAGCTGCAGGATGCCCGAGAGCATGATCGGCAGCGCAAAAAAGAGGACCTTCGTCAGTAGCGGGCCCTCGGTCATATCCATGGTGCGGTGAGCATGCGTCTTAAACATGTGCTATCTCCGTATCATCCGGTCGTCATTCGTCAGACCACTTCATTATATCAGGTTTTCGCAGATTGTTAAGGGGAAAAGTAACCAAAAAGACGCCGCCCGGCTGATTTCAGCCGGACGGCGCGGGGAAGAGGGGCGGGATGCGCTGTTGATCCCCTGCCTCGAAATGCTACGCGATGAAGCCGGGGATGAACAGCGGCCCGTACACGATGAACAGGAACACCACGACCAGGCACAGCAGATAGGGGATGATCGCCTTGGCGATTTTCGTCAGCGGCAGATTGGTGATGCCGGAGGCGACGAACAGGTTGATGGCGACCGGCGGGGTGATCATGCCGATGGCGATGCCCACGACGAACAGGATGCCGAAGTGCAGCGTGGAGATGCCCAGCGCGCGGATGAGCGGCAGGAACACCGGCGTGAGCAGGATGATCGCGGAGGAGGTCTCCATGAACACGCCCGCCACCAGGATGATCAGCGAGATCAGGAAGAGGATGACGTACTTGTTGGAGGAGATGCCCAGCACGGCGGCGGAGATCGTCTCCGGGATCTTCCAGTTGGCCAGCGCCCAGCCGAACGGGCCGGAGCAGGCGATGATGATCATGATGACGGCGCTGGTCTTCGCGGAGCCGAGCATGGTCTCGTAGAGCTTCTTCGGGCTCATGTCGCGATAGACGAACGTGGACACCAGCAGCGCGTAGATGACGGCGACCGCCGCCGCCTCGGACGGCGTGAAGTAGCCCGAGAAGATGCCGCCCAGGATGATGCAGGGCATCAGGATGCCGGGGATCGCCTTGAGGAAGGTGCGGCACACGTTTTTGATCTGCAGGGGCTTGCCCTTGGGATAGTTGTATTTGCGGGCCTGATACAGCGCCACGGCGATGAGCATGCCGCCCATGATGAAGCCGGGGATGAAGCCGGCCTGGAACAGGCGGTTGACGCTCTCCTCGGCGATGACGGCGTAGAGCACCATCGGCACCGACGGCGGGATGACCACGCCGATCGTGCCGGCGGCGGCGATGAGCGCAGCGGCCTCGTCCTCATGGTAGCCGCGCTTTTTCAGCTCGGGCACCAGCGTCGCGCCGACGGCGGCGGTGGTTGCCGCACCAGAACCGGAGATCGCGGCGAAGAACATGCCGGCCAGCACGGAGACAACCGACAGACCGCCCTTGATCATGCCCAGCAGCGATTCGCAGAACTCGACGAGCACCTTGGAGATCTTGCCGCCGGCCAGCAGGTCGCCCGCGAAGATGAAGAACGGCACGGCGATCAGCGAGAAGGAGTCGCACGCCGCGAACATGCGCTGGACGACCATCATCATCTTGGCGTCGCCCAGGCCGGTGAACAGCGTCACCGCGGCGGCGGAGCAGATGGAAAAGCCCACCGGCACGCCGATGACCAGCAGCACGATGAACATGCCAAAGAGAATCAGTGCCACGGTCACTTTACCTCCTTCGTCGCTTCTTCAAAGGCCATCAGCAGCGCGTGCACCATCATGATGGCCATGCTGATGGGGATGCACAGGTAGATGTACTTCATCTTGATGGGCAGGGCGGTGGCCGTCTTGGTCAGCTTGCCGCAGTAGCGGATGGAGTAGTACTCCAGCACCGCGAAGAGGACAAGGCACACCACATGCACCAGCACGCGCAGGACCCTCGAGGCCTTCGGGGGCACGGCCTCGCGCAGCAGGTTGACGGAGATGTGGCCGTTGTGGCGATAGACGACGGTCGCGCCCAGGAAGGTCGACCAGATCAGCAGATAGCGCGTGACCTCGTCCGACCAGGACAGCGCCGTGAACCAGGTGCGGCAGATGATCTGCGCGCCGGTGATGATCACCATCAGCCCCAGCATGATCACGATCGCCACGGAGCAGACCCTGTCCAGCACGTCGCTCAGCGGCGTCAGGATTTTCTTGATCAGCATGTGTATTCCTCCGAAAAAAGGCGGCGCCCCGCGCTGGAGCGCCGTCCTTGAGTTCAGGTGCTTACTTGGCCAGGGCAGCCTGGATGCGGGCGATGTAGTCGGCGTACTGCGGATAGGCCTCGTACACCGGCTGCACGGCGGCGCGGAAGGAATCGACATCCGGATTCTCCACGATCTCCATGCCGTTGTCCTTGAGCGCCTGAATCTGGCCGGCCTCCTGCTCGGCAACCCAGGCGCGCTCATACTCAGCAGCCTCCTGCGCGGACTGCACGAAGATCGCCTGCGTGGCCTCGTCCAGCGTGTTGAACACCTCGAGGCTCATGGTGATGATCGCGGTGGCGTAGCTGTGGCGGTCGAAGGTGACGTACTTCTGGCCGTAGTCCCACAGGCCGTAGGAGTACATGACGTTGACCGGGTTCTCCTGGCCCTCGATGGTGCTCTGCTGCATGGCGGTGAGCGCCTCGGCCCAGGCCATCGGAACGGCGTTGACGCCCAGCGCCTTGAAGGTGGCGGTGTAGACCTCGTTCTCCATCACGCGCAGCTTGAGGCCCTTGAGGTCGTCGGCGCAGGTCACCGGGCGCACGGAGTTGGTCACGTTGCGGAAGCCGCGCTCGGCGTAGGCCAGACCCTTGAGGCCCGCCTCCTCGAGAGAGCCGAGCAGCTCCTTGCCGATCTCACCGTCGAGAACCGCATAGGCTTCCTCGTTGGTGGCGAACAGGTACGGCATGTCGAGCACGCCCATCATCGCGGAGAAGTTGACGAACGGGCCGGAGGTGATGATGCCCATGTCCAGCATGCCCATGGTCATGGAGTCGAGCATCTCGCTCTCGCCGCCCAGCGTGCCGTTGGGATAGATCTCAATCTTGTATTC
>JBJEYK010000150.1:0-6348 GCA_051886775.1 Candidatus Ventricola sp.
CGGCCAGGTGCTTGTGCCGCACTGCGAAACCGGACAGACCCAGCTCACGTCGCCGACATCCGACGAGCCGGGAATGGGCACGTTGCCCGCCTTGCTGAAGGGCCTGATCCTCAGATCAAACGCGTGCTCAGGAAGCCTGCCGGCGGGCATCTGCGTTCTGACGATCTCGTGCGCAAACGCCATATCCCTCGCGTGCTCAACGGGGTTGGGGATCTCGCACATGTTGTTGTACATGACCTCGTCCAGCGCCGGAATCAGCACGGTGTTGCTGGTTCCCTTCAAAAACCGGATTTCCACCTGCGTGTCGGTCATCAGAGCCGCGCCTCTTGCGATGTTGTTGACCCGCTCGTAAAGCTCCGCAAGCTCAGGCGCAAAGGGCGCTCTGATCTGATACAGCGCGGATGCGTGGGGCTGAACGATATTGGGCGAGTTTCCGCCGGCGTCGGTGATGGCATAATGGATTCTGGCGGTCGACGGGATGTGCTCCCGGAGGAATTGCACCCCGATGTTCATCAGCTCCAGCGCGTCAAGCGCGCTCCTGCCCGCCTCCGGCGCCGCCGCCGCATGGGACGACTTGCCTGTGAAGCTGTAGCGGACGACATCGTTTGCCAGAACAGGCCCCGGAGGCATCATGCTGCAGTTGTTCGGATGCCAGCTGAAGGCCGCGTCCAGCTGATCGAAGCAGCCCTCGCGCGCCATAAAGGTCTTTCCGGAGCCGCCCTCCTCTGCCGGGCAGCCGAAGAACACCACGGTGCCGGGCTTGCCCTCCGTCTCCAGCGCATGCTTGAGGCCGACAGCACCCATCAGCGCGCCGACGCCGAGCAGATTGTGGCCGCAGCCATGTCCGTTTCCGCCGTTTTCAAGAGGCTCCTTCACGGCGACGCCCGCCTTCTGGCTCTGGCCGGGAAGCGCGTCGTACTCTCCGAGAAAGCCGATCACGGGCTTCCCGCTTCCCCACTCGGCGCGAAGCGCTGTCTTCAGCCCTGCCAGGCCGATGGTCACCGTGAAGCCCTCCGCCTCGAGGAAGGCGGCGTAATCCCGGACGGACTGCTTCTCCCCGAAGCGGATCTCCGCGTTTTCCCAGACTTTGTCGCTGAGCGCATAAAAATCCGTCGCTCTCTCCTCCAGGTACTGGATGACTGTCCGCTTGTTCATAGGGTTCTCTCCTTTCGTGAATTCATGCTTCGGCGCTTGCAGCGCCTGTCTCTCCCCCATCGCCTCGCCGCCCTCCTGTGAAGCGCACGATCAGGGCGGCGGAAAGCAGCAGAGCGCCGCTGCAGATCAGGCCGGCTGTGCGCAGCAGCAGGCTGAGCTTCGGATCCGGCGTCCCGGCTGCGTAGGCTTCAAGAAGATTCTGGTGAATCCGGAATTCACCGAGCAGATAGATGATAAAGAACATCGCCAGCTGCTGCAGGATGCTGCCGGCCGTGTGGATTCTGAGCCGGACAAGCGCGCGCTCCAGCGGCACATGGCGCTCGTCGCGCATGTAGCTGCTGCCGGCTTCTGCCGCAACGATGCTGCCAAATACCCCGGCGAGCACAAGCCCGATCAGGTTGACGGCCTGCGACGGAACAACCAGCAGGAAGGACAGCGCCGCAGCAAGCAGCATGGACGCGCGGCTCAGCCGGTCTCCCGGCAGGAGCCTGGACAGCGGCTTTTTCAGCAGCGCCGCCAGAATGCTGCCCATCGCGATGGCGAGATAGATCAGCGTCGCCATGGAGGTGTTGCCGACAGAGCTGTGATAGATCAGGCTGAACAGCAGCAGATGGCTTTTCACTGCGCCTGCCCAGTACGCCCGATAGACAAACGCCACGTAATGCCGGCGCCTGCACATCTCCAGCACAACGAAGACGACCACCATCGCCGGCGTCAGCCAGATCAGCATGGAGACGCCGGACTGCTTGTACTGGCGCAGGATGAGCAGGCAAAGCAGCGTCAGCGCGCCGAAGATGAAGAATACCGGCTTCCGCTTGGCGGTGTCAAAGGCCTTGCGCCGCGCGAACAGCGCATCTGCGTCAAAGCGCAGCAGAATAAGCAGCGCGCAGGCAATATACAGCAGAAACAGAAGCGGCACGACCGACGGGCGGCTTTTCACCAGCAGGAGCGTCAGCAGCATGATCAGCAGATACAGGCCTGTGCCGATGCGCTTCCCCTGCCTGAGGGATGCGTCCTGCTGCGTTACGGCGGTGTAGAGCGGGATGAACATGGCGCGAACCGAAGAAAGACCAACCCCGATCAGCAGCGCGCTGATCATCAGCAAAGGCCGGTACAGGGAGGCAAGCGCCATCAGTACCGCGCCGGGAAGCGCCAGCAGCAGCCCGCCCCGCAGAATCCGGTAGGGATTGGTGATTTCGCCGAACCCGCGCAGGGCAATCAGGCAGGCCCTCTGGATGGAATACAGGATCACGACGGGCACAAAGAAGTTCACGGACGTCGATTTTCCGGTCAGCAGGCCGGAGAATACCAGAAACGGCAGCATCATATAGCTGTCCGACAGGCTGCACAGCACGCCCAGCTCCAGCTTGCCGATGGACTGTTTTCGAATCTGCATGGTGGATACGCCTCCTCTGATGTGCAGCCAGCGCCGGCGGCAGGGCATCCGGATGCTGTAACGCTCCGCATGTTTTCCGGCCCCGGGGCTGAAGCCGAACGACAGCTTCATTATAACGTGTCGCGCGGAATTAATCAATCGGCAAAGTCGGCGGCTTTCGACGCATCTGCGCTTGCGAAGCCTCCGATATTCGGATATAATGAAGCATACCAGACCTCATGTGCATGCACGACAGGATGAGAGGCGGCCAGAAAGCAACCGCCTTGCGCACCTTCGGCGCCCGCCCTTCCCCTTCCGCCCTGGAAACAGCCCGCCGGGAGCCCTTGACCCCGAAGCTGTTTTCGTGTATAAATGATTGTGAGAAATCGTGGAAAGGATGATCGTCATGAAGAAAAACGGATTTGTCCTCGCCGCCCTTGCGCTGCTGATTGCCCTGGTCGCGCTTTCCGGGGCAGCCTGCGCACAAAGCGCCAACCCGCACGCCGCCGAATGGCTGGATGAGACGATGGCCGCGTCGCTTAGCAGCCTGACGCGTCTTGACGAGGCCGGCATGTTCTATGAGATGACCTGCGATTACGACTACGGCACGCCCCTGTTCCAGACGCTGCTGGGCAAGTTCGGCCAGTATGACGCGGGCTGCTCCGCATTCACCACCTGGAACGAGACGGGCGACTGCTTCCTGACCGCCCGCAATTACGATTACCGCCACACCGACCCCAGCGGCGCGTATACCGGCCTGAATGTGGCGCTGCACTGCGCGCCGGAGGGCAAGTACAAATCCATCGGCATCGCGGACGCCTGCTGGCTCGGTCTGGCCGGAGGGAACTACTCCGCCGGCGTGCTGGATGACGGCGCGACGGACACCTCGCTGGCCGTGCTGCTCCCGTATCTGTGCGTGGACGGGCTCAACGAAAAGGGCGTGAGCGTGTCCATCCTCAAGCTGGATGTCAAGGAGGGCGAGACCGCCGTCGACCAGCAGGAGTCGGGCAAGGCCGCCATCGGCCACTCCGTGCTGGCGCGCTACATTCTGGACAGCTGCGCCACGGTGGAGGAGGCCGTCGCCCTGGCGCAGGCATACAATATCCGCAATACCGGCGGCATGGACTTCCACCTGTTCGTCACCGACGCCACGGGCGCTTCCGTCGTGCTGGAATGGCGCTACAATCAGCTGACCGCGACGTATACCGACGCCGTGACCAACTACTACGTGGGCTATGACGACGCCGAGGATCGCTACAAGGACGGCGTCTGCACGGAAAAGGTGGCCCGGCTGGAGAATACCGTGCGGGAGTACCACTACGGCTACGGTCACGGCTATCACCGCCTGACCGGCATCGTCGGCGCGCTGGAGCGCTACATCGATTTCTCCGAGGAAAGCCTCCCGGCGCGGATGACGCAGGCGCAGGCCATGCGGATTCTGAGCGTCGCGGCGCAGGACCCGGGCACCGAGGCCACCTCCATGACGCAGTACAGCGTGATCTACAACGCGCAGCAGGGCAGCGCCACCGTCTGGCTCCATCAGGACTACGCCACGCCCTATCAGCTGGCGATCGAGTAATCCCAAATTGCGAGGAATGAACCATGCAACAGAGAATCAAACGCTTTGGCATCGCAGCGCTGCTGCTGTGCCTGCTGATGGCCCTGCTGCCAGCGGCTGCGCCGGCCGAAAACAGTGACAGCGTAATCGAGTACACCATTAAAGACTATTCCGGCCCGTACGATGGCCAATCGCACTCCATCACGCTGAATCTCAAGCAGGGTGATCTCAGCGTAGAATACAGCAAAGACGGAGTAAGCTGGCAGGATAAAAATCCCGGGTTCAAAGACGTCGGCAGCTACACCGTTTACGTCAGAATCTGGAGTGGCGGTGAGCTCGTTGCAGAGTCCAGCGCAAAAGTCACGATTGAATAGGGCACGCCGGAGCTGTACTTCACGCCGGGCAACGTCGTATTCGGGCCGGGCGAAAAGAGCCGCCAACTGGAATGGGTATACAACGGCGACGGCAGGCTGTACTTCACCTCCAGCGACCCCCGGCATTTTTGGGTGGATCCCTCAGGAGGCCTGGTGTCTCTCAACCAGGAGGGCGGCGTAGCCATCTGGGCCACCTCCGAGGAAACCAGGAACTGCAAAAGCGTCACCGCCATGTGCATCGTGGAGACCGAGAGCACGCTTCCCCAACTCGATATCGATACGAAACTCGATATCGATCATCCCAACCAAGCCTCGGACTTGCTGCAACAAAAGGTAGAAACGGTGATGGCAGACAAGGATGCCCTGGTCCTGTATGTCGACGCCAAGCTCCTCGATAAGCGCAATCCGAACAAGGAGATCCACAACGTCCGGAAGAGCTTCACCGTCCCATATGAAGACATCCCCGTGGAAAGCGAGGAGCTGGCCACCAATTTCGCCGCTTACGATTTCACCGTCCTTCACGAGCGGATCGACGGAAAAATCGAGGAGGTGCCCTTCATCCCCCGCGCCAGCGGCCTGAGGATCGGCGATACGACGCTCAGCCCGTTCGCCATCATCGCCTTCCCGAAGGAGAACTACAACCTCTACTATGATGTGAACGGCGGCACGGGCACGCCGCTGAACCAGAGCGTGCCGATGTTCGGCGAAAGCAAGGACGTCCGCGTATCCACCCAGCGGCCCACCCGGGCGGGCTTCCGCTTCTTGGGCTGGAGCCGCAGCAGAACCGGCGAGGTGGAGTATGCGCCGGGCGCCCCCCTCACGCTGGATCGGGACACCCTGCTCTACGCCATCTGGTCCACGGCGGACATGCCGCAGACCGGCGACGACAGCCGCCTCGGCCTGTGGCTCACGCTGGCGCTCGCCTCGCTGGCGGCGCTTGCCGGCATGCGGCTGCGCCGCAGGAAGGGCGCCTGAGCGGCAGCGGGCTGTGCCCGCACCCCACCTGCGAACGGCCTGATCAGGTCGGGCTGTGCGTTGCTTCGCGCAGCTTGCCATTGCATGAGGGAAGATGCGCACATGCCGGGCAGCGTGCCTGACATGTGCGCATCTGTGCATATCGTGTTTCCGAAGAATTGGAGGAAAGCTGCCATGAAGAAAGCCATGATTCTGCTGCTGGCTGCCCTGATGACGCTGGCCGCAGCCAACGCCTGTGCAAAGACCCTCGCGCCCATGCCGGCCAGGCTCGATCCCGACGCAGTGGCCAATCAGGCGGTCTATGTGCGGCTCCGGGACATCGACTGGCATGCGCAGACGGTGACCGTCGCGCTGTGCGAGCCGGAGATCTTCGCCCGCGAGGACGTTGAATCGCTGTGCCCGGGCGATATCCTGCTCTCCGGCGGCGAGGAAATCCGCGTCGATTCCGTCGCGAAGGATTGGCCCGTGGTCTTCATCAATCCGGACGAGGACTTCCTCGCGCTGTACGAGAATGCCGACGGCAATTTTGAGAGCATGCTGTACGAACGAAGGATCTGGACGGAGGTGGGCGAGCGCACGTTTGCGCTGTCCGATGAGCTGGTGTTCCTCGACGGCATCGATCCGTCCACGGGCGAAGCGCTCACCCTGCCCACGGCGCACACGCTTCAGGCGCTGAAGGACATCCTGACGGGCACGGCATACGACCCCGGCTTTGCCGCGGACAACGCCTATCTGGTCCTCGGCGACGAGCAGGAGGCTGTCGTGCTGGCGCGCTACTATGTGCCGTGGCAATGAGCAGGGCACAAATCGACTTGCTCCATCCGATGAAGCGGGATTGCCGTTCTTGGCAATCCCGCTCGTTTTATGCCCAAGGCGCAGGGTCACCAGCGCTTTTCCAGCGTCAGGATATT
>JBJEYK010000151.1:0-6326 GCA_051886775.1 Candidatus Ventricola sp.
ATACCCCTGCGACAGCAGGAAAAGCCGGAACTGCTCTTTCACGAATTCATCTCCCATCAGAAATCGACGGCTGACTGATGCGGGTATGCCCTGCTCACGGCGCGCTGTACGTCTGTGCCGAGTCGTACGCCGGCACCTCGGTGCGGGCGCTGAAATCCTGGCAGTCGCAGCCGATGTAGTCGGCGTTCACGAAGCCGGAGTTGACGACGATGTAGTCGCCCGTATAGATGCGGATGTTGGCGTAGAACGTGCCGCGATAGAGCACCACGTCCGTCAGCTGGAACTGCGTGTCCGGGCCGATGCGCGCGTCCATCGTCCCCGCGTAGTACGGGACGCGGTTGGGGCCCTTCCTGGGCGTGTCCCAGAGGGCGACGCGGCGGCCATAGCAGTGCACATGGCCGTAGCCCTCGCAGCCGTCAGTCGCGGAAAAGGCGGGGGATACGCCGTCCCAGCCGTCGGTGTAGGCCTGCAGGTGCGTGGCCAGGTGGCAGGCGGCAGGCCCGCTGCCCAGCGCCTGCACAGCGGGGGCCTTGTCGGCCAGCGCGCTCGCGGCAGTCAGGCAAGGGCTCAGCGCCAGACAGGCGCACAGCAGCCTGGTCAGCCGCCGCATCAGGCGCCCTCCGGCGCGCTGAGCAGCGCAAGCAGCGTCTCGTGCAGGCGGTCGAGCTTGGCGGGGTCGTTGTCGTAGTCGTCGAAGCCGCGGAACACCTGGGCGATCAGCGCGTCGTGCGCCTGCGGGTCGCGCGTGCGCAGGGCGCATAGCAGCGCGGCCTCGTGCGCGCCCATGCGCTCGGCCTCCAGGCGCATGCTCAGCCAGGGGCCGCCCTCGCCGGGATAGACGATGAAGGCGTCGCCGCAGGGGTAGTCCGTGCCGATGCCGGTGTTGTTGCGGCAGCTGGTGCGCTCGAAGGGATTGGGCACGCCGGCAAACTGATTGTAGCCCCAGTGCAGGTAGCCGCTCAGGCGGTTGGCCGCGCAGCCCCAGAACAGCAGCCTGCCGTTGATCAGCGGCTGATCCAGGAAACGGTTGAGCCAGTGCCCCTCCGGCCCGCAGCACACATACGTCCACACCGGCTCGCCCAGGGCGATGGCCTCGTCAAAGGCTTCCTTGTTGTGCTGATAGCCGTCGGTGATGGGCACCATGATGTCCACGCCGCCGCGCATGCGCGTGGTCTTGACGGCTTCGATGATCCGCACGCCCGGCAGATAGCGCCGCACGAGGTTGGCCGCCATGAAGAACTGCGCGCGGCGCGCCAGCAGGTCGGCCTCGGAGCGATAGTGCACGTCCGGCTCGTCCATGACGTGGAACAGCACGCGATCCTGCCAGCCGTTGCGCTTCAGGAACGCGGCAAACGCCTGCAGCTCGCTGGAGAGCAGGGCGTAGCCCTCGTCGGAATCGGCGGAGACGGCGGGGTTGGCGCTGCACTTGAGGTCGGCGGTGTACATGTCCGGGCGGCCATCGGCGGTGAAGCCGCGGCAGAGGATGCCGCCGGTCTCAAACCACTCAAAGCCCTCCTCGAAGAAGATCTCGATGATCGGCTTCATGTCCTCGAAGTCGAAATGATACGGCCTGCCGGCGCGGCGCTCGGAGAGATCCTCGTGCATCCACAGCAGGAAGACCTTCTGGTTCACGCGGCGCATGGAGCGGGCATAGGCGCGCACCACGGCGTCGAACGCCGGCGTGCCGCGCGTGACGCCGTGCATCTGCTCCATCGCGCAGATGCTGAACCAGTTGGTCGTCTGGAACAGGTCTTCGTCCGCCGCGACCGGGTAGACCGTGCAGCCGATGCGGCAGGTGTGCGCCTGATCGCCCGCGCCAAGGGTCAGCGTCAGCGTGTGGTCGCCTGCGGCCAGGCCGGGCTGCGGCGTCAGGCAGACGTAGGCGCAGATGCGGCCCCCCTCAGCGGGGATGATGCCGGAGGGCATGGGCTTGAGGCAGTCCAGCACGGAAAACGGCGCGCGGCGGATGGCGTAATCCGGGCACTCGTCGGGCAGCAGCACCATCGCGCCGCCCTGATCGACGCCGTTGCCGGTGTTGAAATCCACGGGAACGGGCAGCAGCTGGCTGATCTCCACATCGAAGCCCTCGCCCGACACGGCGACGCAGCCGGTGTCCTGCGGGCATTCGAAGAGAAGCTGGATGCCGACGCGGCCGTTGAGCGCGGTGGCTGCGTGCAGGCGCTCCGGCATCGCGCCCAGCGGCGTATCCGGGAAGAGAAAGACCTGATGCGCTGTGATGAGTCCATTCATGGCAGCTTCCTCCAAGCGACTTGATTTGCCTCCATTGTACCGGGTTGCGCGCGCGGATGCAAGGGGCAATCGCGCGCAAAAGAGCAAAGGAGGTCGAGCGGCGCGATGCCCTGCCGCGCTATACTGGCGGGGCAAGGAGGGGAATGCAATGAACGAGGTCATTCATGTGGAGCATCTGACCAAGGCCTACGGGGGCCGGACGGTGCTGGGCGATCTGAATCTGTCCGTGCCGGGGGGCACGGTGCTGGGGCTGCTGGGCGCCAACGGCGCGGGCAAGAGCACCGCGATCGAGTGTATGCTGGGCGTGCGCCGGGCGGACGGCGGGACGGTGACGCTGCTGGGGCGGGATCCCCGGAGGCGGGAGCGCGGCCTGTTTGAGCGCGTCGGCGTGCAGTTCCAGCAGGGGGACTATCAGCAGGAGATCCGCGTTGGCGAGCTGTGCGAGGAGACGGCCTGTCTCTACCGCCGCCCGGCGGACTGGCGGGCGCTGCTTGCGCAGTTCGGCATCGGCGACAAGCAGAAAAGCGCGGTGAAGAGCCTGTCCGGCGGCGAGCGCCAGCGGCTGTTCATCGTGCTGGCGCTGATCCCGCAGCCGGAGCTGGTGTTCCTGGACGAGCTGACCACCGGGCTGGACGCGCGCGCCCGGCGCGAGGTCTGGGCCTCGCTGGAGGCGCTCAAGCGCCGGGGGCTGACCATGGTGCTCACCTCGCACTTCATGGACGAGGTGGAGGCGCTGTGCGACAGCGTGTGCATCCTGAGGAAGGGGAAGACCGTGTTTATGGGCACGGTGGAGCAGGCGAAGCGGCAGTGCGGCTGCGAGCGGTTTGAGGACGCATATCTGATGCTTTCGGACGGGGAGGGGGATTCGCTGTGAGGAGCTTTGGCATTCTGCTGAAAAACGAGATGAAGCTGAGCCTGCGGGACATGAACATGCCGATTTTCGCCGTGGGGCTGCCGCTGGCCGTGCTGGCGGTGTACGGCCTGCTCTTTGGGCGGGCGCCGGCCTTCGAGGGCGCGCCCTACACCGCGCTGGAGCAGGGCTTCGGGGCGCTGTGCGCCATTTCCATGTGCGCAGGCGGGCTGATGGGGCTGCCGATGGTCGTCTCCGACTACCGCGAGCGCAGGATCCTCAAGCGCTTCCGCGTTACGCCCGTCCGCCCGGCGCTGCTGCTGGCTGTGGAGCTGACGATGTATGCGCTGTACTGCGCCGTATCGCTGGTCACGCTGGGCGCGGCTGCGGCGTTATGCGGCGTGCGCCTGCACGGCTCGGCGGCGGCGTTCCTTGGCGGCTGGCTGATGACGATGCTCTCGACGCTGAGCATCGGCCTGATGGTCGGCGGTCTGGCGAGAAATGCCAAGCAGGCCGGCGTGATCGCTACCGTGCTGTATTTCCCGGCGCTGGTGTTCTCCGGCACGACGCTGCCCATCGAGCGGATGCCGGCGCTGATGCAGCGGCTGGTCTCCCTTTTCCCGCTGACGCAGGGGATTGAGCTGATGAAGCGGACGTTCCTGGGGCTGGAGGGCGGCGCGGCGCTGCCCGTCGCGGTGATGGCCGGCGTGACGCTGCTGTGCACGGCGGCGGCTGTCCGCTTCTTCCGCTGGGAATGACGGCTCCGCCCGACGGGACGGTTGTGCAAACACGCTGAGTATGCTACAATGGATGCAGCAAGGAAGGCGGCAGGCACTGCCGCGTTCGGGAGGAGCATCCGGATGATGAAGAGAAAATGGTTCCTGGCCTGTGTGCTGCTGCTGCTGGCGGTGACGGCGTCGTCCGCCGCGTCGGCGGCATGCTCGAGCAAGCACAGCTTTGGCTCCTACAAGACCAAGCGCAGCCCCACCTGCCGCCAGGAGGGGCTGGCGTTTCGCTACTGCCGCAACTGCGACCACTGGGAGAAGCGCGAAATCCCCAAGCTGCCGCACACGCCCGACGCCTGGGTGAGGACGGCGGAGCCGACCTGCACCAGCCGCGGCGTGGAGGAGGCGACCTGCACCGAGTGCGGGCAGCATATCCGCCAGTACATCGACAAGCTGGAGCACCGCTACGGCGAGACGGCGATCACCCGCGAGCCGACCTGCACGGAGAAGGGCCGCAGCGAGGCCGTCTGCCAGGACTGTGGCGCGAAGAAGACCGCGTCCGTCCCCAAGCTGGGGCACGACTGGATCGACGCGCGCACGCTCAAGGACGCGACCTGCACGGCGGTCGGCAGCCTGGAGCAGGCCTGTACGCGCTGCGGCAGGACGCGCACCGTCCGCATTGACCGGCTGGAGCATGTCTGGGGCGATTGGGTCGTCACCCGCGAGCCGGACGGCGCGACCAAGGGCACGCGCGAGCACGTCTGCACGCTCTGCGGCCAGAAGAAGACCGAGCGATTCTATGCGGAGGGCACGCTCTACGAGGACATGACGCCCTGCGAGGAGGTCATCCGCCTGCAGGAGATGCTCCGCGACCTGGGCGACTACCAGGGCAGCATCCGCTCCGGCCAGTTCGGCCAGCAGACAGGCCGTGCCGTCGCCCGCTTCCAGAGGAATCACGGCCTGCGGGAGACCGGCGTGGCCGACCCGCAGACGCTTCAGAGCATCCGGGAGGCCTGGGAGGCCCTCGGCATGCAGGAGACGGCGCAGTGAGGCCGCATACGGCGTCCGCCCGGATATAACCCCTTATGACCCGCTAAGGCAGCGGGTCATAATTTTTTCGTTATGGGATAGCAACAGAAGCCGGTATTGGACAAAGCCGGATAAGCATGCTATGATTGCAGCACCGACACAAAGGAATCCAACACACTGGATGGTTTGAAAGGAGTTCTGTGTATGAGTGACATGCTCGTCGGCATCCTCGGCCTCATCTGCATCATCGGCATCGTCGTCACGCTGTTTAAAAGCAAGACGCAGCCGGCCATCGCCTTCATCGTCTTCCCGGCGGTGCTGGGCCTGATCATGGTTCTTGGCGGCAGGTACAGCTTTGACAACCTGGCCACCATGATCAAGTCCGGCTTTGGCAGCACGGCCCCCACGGCGGCCCTGTTCGTCTTCTCCGTGCTGTATTTCGGCATCATGACCGACGCCGGCATGTTTGATATCATCATCGGCAAGCTGATGGGGCTGGTTGGCGACAACGTGATCGGCGTTGCGCTGGTCACGGCGGTCATCGCGCTGGTCGGCCATCTGGATGGCGGCGGAGCCTCCACCTTCTGCATCGTGGTGCCCGCGCTTCTGCCCGTCTACAAGCGCATGCGCATGCGCACCACCACGCTGCTGCGCATCGCCGTGCTGTCCATGGGCGTGCTCAACCTCATGCCCTGGGCAGGCCCCACCATGCGCGCCGCCTCCGTGCTGGGCATGGAGGCCGGCTCCCTGTGGCAGACCATCCTGCCCATCCAGATCTTCGGCATTCTGCTGGCGCTGGCGCATGCGGCTCTGGCCGGCTGGCAGGAGAAGCGCCGCGGCGCGGGCCTGCACGGCACGCTCGCCGATGTGCAGGACACGGCGCAGGCCGAACAGGCGCGCCCCGCCGAGGGCAATGAGCTGGCGCGTCCCAGGCTCTTCCTGTTCAATATCCTGCTGACCGTCGCCGTCATCGCGATGCTGATCTGGGACGTGTTCCCCAGCTACTTCCCCTTCATGATCGGCACGGCCCTCGCGCTGTTCGTCAACTACGGCTTCACCGCGAAAATGCACAAGAAGGTCATCAACCTGCATGCAGGCCCCGCGCTGATGATGTGCTCCACGCTGATGGGCGCCGCCGTCCTGATGGGCGTGCTGACGACCAGCCTGGGCGCGGACGGCAAGGCCATCTCCGCCAAGGTGATGGAGCTGCCCGCCGGTACGATTCCTTCCGTCGTGCGCTGCCTGGCGGCCATCGTCTCCGGTATCCTGCCGGCTGCGCTGGGCCAGCATCTGCCGCTGGTGATCGGCATCCTCTCCGTGCCGCTGGCGCTGGCCTTTGATACCGACAGCTACTTCTACGGCATGCTGCCCGTGGTCATGGGCATCGGCCAGGCGTTCGGCGTCCAGGCGCTGCCCATCGCCGTGGCCATGGTCGTCTGCCGCAACTGCGCCACCTTCATCAGCCCGATGGT
>JBJEYK010000152.1:0-6323 GCA_051886775.1 Candidatus Ventricola sp.
TGCAGCGCGATCGGGATCTCCGGGCACTCGATGACCGCAGCCTCGACCAGCTTCACCAGGTAGGTGTGGTTGGCATAGGCGCGCGCGCCCTTGGACACCTGCAGGATGACCGGGGCCTTCTCCTCGCGGCAGGCCTCGGTGATCGCCTGGACGATCTCCATGTTGTTGACGTTGAAAGCGCCGACAGCGTAGCCGCCGTTGTAAGCCTTCTTGAACATTTCGGTGGTGGTAACAAGAGCCATTTCCATTCACTCCTTCATCCATTGCGGCGCGCGCATCGGGTGTCGCGCCGTGTGTTAGCATTTGGCTACAAGATAGAGTATAGCAATTTTTTCCCGATTTGAACAGGTGTTCCAACAATTTTCTCCGCTTTTCCCGAAAATCTTTTCCCTTGCATGCAGGCTTTTCGGCTGATATACTAAAACGCGGACAGGGAGGGTTTGACAGTGTTTGCACAATATGAGTGGGTCGCCACGGCGGCCTTTGGTCTGGAGGGCGTGGTCGCCCGGGAGCTGGAGCACCTGGGCATCCCCGCAAAGGCGGAAAACGGCGGCGCGCGCTTTTTCGCCACGCCGGAGGACGCGTTTCGCGCCAACCTCTGGCTGCGCTGCGCGGATCGCGTGCTGCTGGTCGTCGGCCGGTTTGAGGCGCGCAGCTTCGAGGCGCTCTTCGAGGGCGTCCGCCGGCTCCCCTGGGAGGACTTTATCGGGGAGAGGACGCGCTTCCCCGTCAGCGGCAAGTGCGCCCGCAGCCAGCTGATGAGCGTGCGCGACTGCCAGGCGATCACCAAGAAGGCCATCGTCGAGCGGCTCAAGGGCGTCTACCGCACCAGCTGGTTCGAGGAGACCGATGAAACGGTCGCCATCGACGTGGCGCTGCACGGCGACGTCGCCCAGCTCACGCTGGACGCCAGCGGCGTGGCGCTCAACCGCCGGGGCTACCGCACCTGGAACGGCGAAGCCCCGCTGCGCGAAACGCTGGCCGCCGCACTGGTGCAGCTCTCCCCCTGGCGGCCCGGCATGCGCCTGCACGACCCGATGTGCGGCACCGGCACGCTGATGATCGAGGCCGCCATGCGCATGGCGAACCGCGCGCCGGGTCTCGCGCGTGCCTTCGCGATGGAGAGCTGGCGCGATATGCCCGACTTCAGCCCCATCCGCGAGGAGGCGAAGGCCGCCTTTGATCCCAGCCGGATCGAGGGCATCTCCGGCGCGGACGTCGATCCGCAGGCCGTCGAGCTGGCGCAGCGTCACCTGCGTCAGGCCGGCCTGGAGGGACGCGTGGACTTCTCCATCTGCGACGCACGCGACTGCCGGATCGACGCCGAGCGCGGCGCCTTCCTGTGCAATCCGCCGTATGGCGAGCGCCTGAGCGACCGCAAGGCCTGCGAATCGCTCTATCGCGAGATGGTGCTGCTGCTTCGCCGCCATCCGGGCTTCACGCTCAGCGCCATCACCTCGCATCCCGGCTTCGAGCGGTGCTTTGGCCGCCGCGCCGACAGAAAACGCCGCTTCTACAACGGACGCCTGGAGTGCGAGTTCATGACCTTCGGGCTGCCCGCTCGCAGGGGCAAATGATCCGCTCATCGCCAGAATACGCACAGCGCGCGAAGCCCCGGCTCCGCGCGCTGTGTGCTTGATTACATATTGGTGACGAAATAATCCTGCAGGGCGGCGACAGCCGCCTCTTCATCTCTTCCTTCGACTGTAACCGTGATTCTGCTGCCGCATCGCATGTCCAGGCCCTGCATGTCGCGGGGCTTCCTGGGCTGCGTGTTCCCGGTATCGCTGCTCAGATTCACGCGGCTGGAGAACCGGGAAATCTCCCTCATCAGATTGCCGATGGGCCGCGCGTGCTGGGCAACCGGCTTGGTCAGTACATAGCTGAATTGTTTCATGAAGTCTGCACTCCTCTCTGCAGCGCGTTCGCTGCATCAGCGTTCCCTGAACGCAAGATGATTATAGCGAAGCAGCCGTCCACTTGCAAGGGGCAGATTTCCGCTGCGCCCATCTCAGCGAAAAAGCAACTCATTCCCGCAGGGATTTTTTGGCCAATCAGCCGGAGATCATCGGATTCATATCGTCCGCAATGCACCATCGTTCTTGCAAAGCCCCGAAATTCACCAACCTTTTTCTGCAAAACCGCCGATATTTGCCGGATCAAAACGTTCTTCCGTCAATTCGGAGTGCAGCGACGGCGTGCGGCAGGCCTGTCACTCAAAGTCCAGGTACTTCGTCATCACATAGCCGCGCACGCCGTCCGGCGTGACGACAAGCGTCCACTGCGCGCCGTAATCCGCCACGCGCAGGCGTTCACCCGTTCTGGCCTTGCCGATGATCTGCCCCTCGGTGCCGCTGGGCTTGCTGCGCAGATTGACCTTGTCGGTGTTCACATAGGCCGTCAGATGGGTGGTGCTGTCCGGCGTGTTGAGCGCAGACAGCGGCACAAAGCCCGTGTGATCGCCCGCTTCCGATTCCGGATTCAGCCCGGCGCTGACGGATGCCTGCACAAACGCCCAGTCGCCCAGCACGCCCAGCATGTACACCCGCTCGCCCTGTTTCACCGGATCACCCGGCTCAGCGCTCTGGCTCGGCTCGTCCCGCAGTGCGGTATCCTCCCTGGCCAGCGCACGCTGCGGAATGCGGTCGGAGACTGCATCGCCCTCGTGCGTCAGGATGCGGATGCCCTGCTTGGGCAGATAGCCCTTCACTGCGCCCAGCGCCACCTGCACATAGTCGGTCTGCGTGTAGTCGAGCACGCGCACCTGCGCGCCGCCGCACAGTGCGCCCAGCATATCGGCCTGTGCGTCCGGCGCATCCAGCAGCACGAGCGGCAAATCGCCGTCGTCCACCTGCGCCACGCCCACGCTGGTATCCGCCTGGCTCAGCGTGAGATCGGCCAGCGACATGTAGCCGAAGTCGCCGCAGTCCACCGCGCCGACGCCGCCCTCCAGCGTACGGACGTAGACATGCGTGTCGCTCTCGGCGAGCACCTCGACCTTCATGTCCTTGCCCAGCGTCATGTAGCTGTCGCCCTCCGGGCTGCTGTACAGCAGCGCGTCGGTCCTGGCCTGCATCAGCAGCGGATAATACGGCACAGCCGTCCGTTCCTGATCGCCCAGTGCAACCAGACTGCCGGTCTGTGTGTATTTGATCCAGCCGGACACGCCGCCCACGCGCACCCTTCGCCACTCGCCCTCCCTGCGGCCAAAGAGATTCAAGCACGCGGCGCCGTTCTTCAGCGCCATGATGGGCTTCCCCTTCGCGTTGGGCGCGTCGTAGAGGATCGTCCGGCTATCGGCCTTCTTGCCGGCGACGATGCACACCTTGTATGCGCCCACATCGGTGAGCACATCCAGCGGGACATAGCCCAGCTTCCGTTCGCCATCCACCTGTGCGGCAATGTAGGCCCAGGTATCAAGCACGCCGATCAGCCGCACCTGCGCGCCGTGGGCAAGCTGGCCGTACGCCTCCGCCTGCAGGTCGGTATTCGCCAGCAGCGGCACCGCCTGCATCCACATGCCGGCCAGGTCGACTTCAGCAGACCGGCAGTCGGTAAAGCCGCTGTCCGCACCGTAGCGCCGCTCGGCCTCCTCCAGCGTCACCAGGTATTCCGTTGCCATATAGCCGTCCATCCCGCCGATGCGCACGCGCGTGTACGAATCGTTCTGCGCGCCGAGGCTCTCCACCTCCGCGCCCGTGTAGTACATGCCGAGGATCGCGCCGTTTTTCGACGGCTCCGCGCGCAGGTTCAGCCGTTCGGGATAAACCTTGTCCGTCTCGCGGTTGTCGACGTACAGCGTTTCCCCCAGCGCCGTGGCCGCCAACAGCGTCAGGATCAAAAACAGGCAGGCTGTCTTCTTCATTGCGTTCACGCTCCTTCGTACCGTGTCCTTCTGCTGAATTGACGAGTGAGCCTGACATTTTCTTCCCGTAGCTTGACAATTTCCGAACGCATCCCGCATGGCGCCAGCGCAAATGCCCGACCTTCCCGGTCGGGCATAGACAAGGTATGAAGGCATCAGAAGGAGAACAGCGTCGTCTGGTTGGTCTCCGGCAGGTCATTCAGGCAGCCGCCTTCGCGCATCAGGTCGATCAGCGACTGCGACACCTTCGCTCGGGTGCGCAAATCCTCCACCGAGATGAACGGCGACTGCGCGCGCGCCTCGACGATGCTCTGCGCAGCGGCCTCGCCCAGGCCGGGCAGCGCGTTGAACGGCACGCGGATGAGTGTGTCCGAGAGCACCTGGAACCTGGTCGCGTCGGACTTCTCCAGGTCGACGGGCGCCAGATGAATCCCCCGGCAAAGCATCTCGATGACCAGCTCCATGATGATCATCAGATCCTTGTCCTTCTGCGAGAGATCCTTGCTGTTCTCCTCCATCTCCTTGTAGCGCGCGCGGATAGACTCCAGCGAGCCGCACAGGATACTGGCGTCAAAGCCGTCCGCGCGCACGGTGTAATAGGCGCAGTAGTATGCGGCAGGCCGGTATACCTTGTACCAGGCGATGCGCAGCGCCATGGTGACATAGGCGACGGCGTGCCCCTTGGGGAACATGTACTTGATCTTCTTGCAGGAGTCGATGAACCACGCGGGCACATCGTGCTCGAGCATGGCCTGCTCCATCTCCGGCTTGAGGCCCCTGCCCTTTCGCACGGACTCCATCGTGTCAAACGCCATCTTCGGCTCCACGCCGTAGTCCATCAGCGCGTTCATGATGTCGTCGCGGGTGCAGATACAGTCGGCCAGCGGCGCGATGCCCGCCTTGATGATGTCCTGCGCGTTGCCGATCCACACGTCCGTGCCGTGGGACAGGCCGGAAATGCGGATCAGCTCCTCCATGGTGGTGGGCTTGGTCTCCTCCAGCATCTGGCGGACGAAGCGCGTGCCAAACTCCGGCACGCCGTAGGTGCCGGTGTTCGAGCCGATCTGCTCGGGCGTGACGCCCAGCGCCTGCGTGCCAGAGAACAGCGAGATGACCTTCGGATCGGTCAGCGGGATTTTCTGCGCGTCCACGCCCGTCAGATCCATCAGCATGCGGATCATCGTCGGATCGTCGTGGCCCAGCACGTCCAGCTTGACCAGCACATCGTGCATGGAGCCGAAGTCATAGTGGGTGGTGATGACGGGGTTGTCCATGTCGTTGGCCGGGTGCTGGATGGCGACGAACTGCTGAATCTCGTATTCCTTGGGCAGCACGACCATGCCCGCCGGGTGCTGGCCCGTCGTGCGCTTGACGCCCACACAGCCCAGCGCCAGGCGGTTCATCTCCGCCTCGGAGAGGGTCAGGTTGCGCTCCTCGCAGTATTTGCGGACGTAGCCGTAGGCCGTCTTGTCGGCCAGCGTGCCGATGGTGCCGGCACGGTAGCAGTACTTCTTGCCGAACAGCTCCTCGATGTAGGCGTGTGCGCGCGGCTGATACACGCCCGAGAAGTTCAGGTCGATATCCGGCACCTTGTCGCCCTTGAAGCCCAGGAACACCTCAAACGGGATCTCGAATCCGTCGCGAACCAGCTCCTCGCCGCACTGCGGGCATTTCATCGGCGGCAGGTCAACGCCGACCTTGTATTTGGCCTTGTCCACGTCGAAGGTGCACCACTTGCAGCTTGGGCAGCGGTAGTGCGGCGGCAGCGCGTTGACCTCGGAGATGCCCACCAGGTGCGCGACATACGACGAGCCGACGCTGCCGCGCGAGCCGACGAGATAGCCGTCCGCGTTGGACTTTTTGACCAGCTTTTCGGCGATGTTGTAAAGCGTGCCGTAGCCGTAGCCCAGGATGGACTTGAGCTCCTTTTCCTTGCGGGCGACGACGATCTCCGGCGGGTTTTCGCCGTACAGCTCGAGAATCTTCTCCTCGCAGAGGCTGCGGATGTTGTCGGCGGCGTCCGGCCAGTAGGGCTGGAACGTCTCCTTGCCCTCCGGATGCTTGGGATACAGGCCGACCTCGCCGATTCGCGCAGCGATCTTCGCCGGGTTGTCGATGACGACCTCCTCCGCCTTCTCCTTGCCCAGATAAGCAAACTCGTCGAGCATCTCCTGCGTCGTCTTGAAATAGAGCGGCGCCTGGTTGTCCGCGTCCTTAAAGCCGTAGGCCGCCTGGATGATCGCGCGGAACTTCGCGTCCTTGGGGTCGAGAAAGTGCACGTCCCCCGTAGCAACGACCGGGATGCCCAGCTCCTCACCCAGCCAGACGATCTTGCGGTTGAAATCGCGCAGCTGCTCCTCGTCCTCGGCCATGCCCTCGCGCAGCATGAATTCGTTGTTGCCAATGGGCTGAATCTCCAGATAGTCGTAGAACCGCGCGATGCGCTTGAGCTCCGTGT
>JBJEYK010000153.1:0-6296 GCA_051886775.1 Candidatus Ventricola sp.
TGATCCCGATTCTGACCGTCATCGGCATGCGCTTTGGCAGCATGCTGGGCGGCGCTACGATCGTGGAGGTCGTCTTCTCGATTCCGGGCATCGGCCAGTATCTGGTCAATGCGATCAACAGCCGCGACTACAATGCCTGCACCGGCGGCATCATCTTCATTGCCTTCACGTTCTCCGTCATCATGCTGCTGACCGATCTGCTCTACGCGTGGGTAGATCCCCGGATCAAGGCGCAGTACGCTTCATCCAGCAAGAGAAAGAAGGTGGCCACAAATGCGTGAAGAGAATCACAGCCATGGGCACAGGGAGCATCGCATCCACAACGAGGTCATCCTGCCCGACGGCAGCGTCAAGGCCCAGCGCGGCAAGCATGGCCGTCATCACAGGGAAAAGAGCGTCAAGCCAGGCTCGTTTGCGTATGTGTGGCGCAGCGTATCGCGAAACAAGGGCGCTGTCACAGGCATGATCCTGCTGGTGCTGATCGTCGTACTCTGCTTCCTCTCGCCGTATATCTGCAAATACAAGTACGATGAATTCAACATCATGGAGTGGTATCAGACGCCCAACGCCAACCATCTGCTGGGCACCGACCAGATGGGCCGTGATCTGCTCTCCCGCGTGCTGTACGGCGCGCGCTACACGCTGATCATCGGTATCGCCGCGACGGCGATGTCCGCCGTGCTGGGCATTGCGCTGGGCGCTGTTGCGGGCTATTTCGGCGGGTTCGTCGATTCCTGCGTGATGCGCTTCCTGGACGTATTCCAGGCGTTCCCCACGCTGGTGCTGGCCATGGCGTTCTGCGCGGTGTTCGGCACGGGCGTGGACAAGTGCATCCTGGCGCTGGGCATCACGGGCATTCCGGGCTTTGCCAGGCTGATGCGCGCCAACATCCTGCGCATTGTGAACATGGAATACATCCAGGCAGCCAGGACGATCAACTGCCCGACGTGGAAGGTCATTGCCAAGCACATCATTCCCAATTCGGTTTCGCCGGTGATCGTGGAAATCGCGATGACCATCAGCCGAAACGGCCTGACCTCCTCGTCCCTGAGCTTCCTGGGCCTGGGCGTCAAGGCGCCCAAGCCTGAGTGGGGCGCCATGCTTTCCGAGGCGCGCGACTATATCCGCGATTATCCGCACATGGTCATCGTTCCCGGCATCTTCATCGTCATTACGGTTCTCAGCTTCAACCTGATCGGCGATGCCTTCCGTGACGCGCTGGATCCGACGCTCAAGAATTGACGAGGTGGCACCATGACAGAGATCAAAAAGGAAGAGGCTTTGCTTCAAATTAAGGATCTGGTGGTGGAGTATCATTCCGGGGATTCCATCATTCATGCGGTCAACGGGGTTTCCCTTGACCTCAAGGCTGGAGAAACGCTGGGGCTGGTGGGCGAGACCGGCGCCGGCAAGACGTCCATTGCCCGCGCATCCCTGCGCATCCTGCCGGAATACTCGGTGGAGAATGTGTCCGGCGAAATCCTGTATGAGGGAAGGGACGTCCTGAAAATGAATGACGCCGAGCTGCGCGCGCTTCGCGGCGAGCACATCTCCATGATCTTTCAGGATCCCATGACGGCGCTTAACCCGGTCAAAACCGTGGCCTCCCAGATCGCCGAGGGCTATCAGGAGCACCACCACTGCGGCAAGCAGGAGGCCAGAAGCGTGGCCATCGACATGCTCAAGCTGGTGGGCATCAGCCCGGATCGCGCGGACGAGTACCCGCATCAGTTCTCCGGCGGCATGAAGCAGCGCGTGGTCATCGCGCTGGCCCTGGCCTGCTCGCCCAAGGTGCTGATCGCCGACGAGCCGACGACGGCGCTGGATGTGACGATCCAGGCCCAGGTGCTCGACCTGATCAAGAACCTGCGCGAGGAAATGGGCACCGCCATGATCCTGATCACGCACGATCTGGGCATTGTTGCGGAGGTCTGCGACAAGGTCTGCGTCATCTACGCCGGCAAGATCGTGGAAAGCGGAACCAAGGAGGCCGTCTTCGACCATCCGACCCATCCGTACACGAAGGGGCTGTTTGCCGCCCTGCCGGATCTTGACAAGGATGTGCGCAGGCTGACGCCGATTGAGGGGCTGCCGCCCGATCCTTCGGAGGTTCGCCGCTTCTGCGATTTCCTGGATCGCTGCCCGTACGCCTGCAGCCGATGCAGGGAATTCGACAAGAACCAGATGGTGGAGGTTGCGCCCGGGCATTTCAGCAGGTGCTGGATGACCGGCGGAGAGGAGGACAAGCCATGTCGGCGTTGATGGAAGTGAAGGGCCTCAAGACGTATTTTAAGACCGCGGGCGGCATGGTGCATGCGGTGGACAACGTTTCCTTCAGCATCATGGAGGGCGAAACCGTCGGCCTGGTCGGCGAAAGCGGCTGCGGCAAGTCCACGCTCGGGCGCACGCTGATTCACCTGAATGAAGCGACGGACGGACAGATCTTCTATAAGGGAAAGGACGTCACGCGCCTTGGCAAGCGGGAATTGGTGGACTTCCGCAAGGACGTGCAGATGATCTTTCAGGACCCGTTCTCCTCGCTGGATCCGCGCCAGACCGTGCAGGATATCATCGAGGAGCCGCTCAAGCTCGTGGGCGGCATGAGCCGCCAGCAGCTCAAGGAGCGCATTCACGAGCTGATGGATACGGTGGGCATTGAAAAGCGCCTGCGCATGTCCTATCCGCATGAGCTGGACGGCGGCCGCCGTCAGCGCGTGGGCATCGCGCGCGCGCTGGCGCTCAATCCCAGATTCATCGTCTGCGATGAGCCGGTATCAGCGCTGGACGTTTCCATTCAGGCGCAGATTCTGAACCTGCTCATGGATCTGCAGGAGCGGATGGGCCTGACCTACCTGTTCATCACGCACGACATGTCGGTCGTCAAGCACATCTCCAATCAGATCTGCGTGATGTATCTGGGGCAGATGGTGGAAAAGAGCGAAAAGAACGAGCTGTTTGCGCGGCCGCTCCATCCGTATACAAAGGCGCTGTTTTCCGCGATCCCGACGACGGACATTCACAACCGCAAGCAGAGAATCCTGCTCAAGGGCGAGATCAAGTCGCCCATCAATCCGGGTCCGGGATGCCGGTTTGCGCTTCGCTGTCCCTATGCGGACGAACGCTGCAAGGCCGATGTCTGCCTGCAGGAGGTTGCCGACGGACATTTCGTCGCCTGCAACAAGGTTCACGAGATCAATCAGCTGTAAAACCGGCATGATGCCGGTTGCATCACCGACCAAGTAATGCAAGTCCCGTTGCTTTGCGCTCGAGGCCAAAGCTTTGTGAAAGGACTTACAGAGTAAAGACGACAAGGCCTGGCGCCGGAGAGTGAAAAGCATGGCAAGCTATCGCAGCACATTTGAGGAGAATTTCAGGGCGGTCAAGGAGCCTGCGCAGAACAAAAAGGGCTATGTCATCCGCTATGTCTACATCGGCAAGTGGCATATCTGGCGCGCGGACAGGGCGGCTGTCAGGCGAACCAAGCAATTCTGCGCGATTGTGTTTGTGCTGAGCCTGGCGATTTATCTGCTGGGCGCGCTGGCGGATTCGCCGCTGACGTATTCCAGGCTGGTTGCGCTGCCCGGCACCATGGCGCTGGCCGCGATGCTGGTGGAGGGGTTTGGCGTTTGCCAGTTCTGCCTGGCGAAGGACAGGCTGACATGCCAGGATTTTCAGGATGTGAATACCAAGCTCACGCTGGGCGCCTTCTTCCATGCGGCCCTGCTGCTATGGGCCGCCTTGGCGGCGGCGGCGCAGCTGATCGGGACGACGGCTGCGCCTGCCGATGTGCTGGTTCCGCTGGGCTTTCTGGCGTCGGCTGTGCTGGCAGGCGGGCTTCTCTTCGTCTATCGTGCGCTTCCCCAGGGCGTCATGGAGAATGAGGATGCCTGAAACGCTGTGCGGCCCTTCGCGGGGACGGATGGCTGCAATCGCAAGAATATCGGATTGAAAAGGCAGACAGGCGCAACGGAATGGAGCTCCGGCGGTCGGTATGCTGTGAATGTAATCAAAGAATGGGGGCTAACCAATGGCAAGGCAAATCAGCGCAGAAAAGAAGAACGCGATGCTCAACGAGAACATCCGTACTCTGATTCCGCGCATGGCGATTCCTACGATTGTCGCGCAGCTGATCACGACGATCTATAACCTGGTCGATACCTACTTTGTTTCAACGCTGGGCACCAATGCCACTGCTGCCGTCGGCGTCAACAACTCGCTCGAGCGGACGATCACCCTGATCGGCAGCCTGATCGGCGCGGGCGCATGCTCCTATATCTCCAGGCTTCTGGGCGCCAAGCGGGAGGAGGATGCCAACCGCGTCCTGTCCACCTCGTTTTTCACCGGCATCGGCGCGGGGCTGATCTTCATGATCGTCTGCCGCCTGATGATGAGGCCGCTGGTCAATCTGCTGGGCGCGACGGATTCCTGCCGCGAATACGCCATCCAGTATGCGACCTATGTCCTGTATGCCGCGCCGTTCATGATCGGCAGCTTTATCCTGAATATGTGCCTGCGCTCCGAGGGAAGCGCGACCTATTCCATGATCGGCATCGGCTTCGGCGGCGTGCTCAACTGCTTCCTGGATCCGCTGTTCATCTATGTGTTCGATCTGGGCGTTGCCGGTGCGTCGATGGCTACGGCCATTTCCAAGACGATCAGCTTCCTGATTCTGGTCTGGCCCTATGTGCGCAGGCGCAGCTCCGTGCAGATCGCCATCACCAAATTCAAATACGTCCTCGCGGATATCAGGGAAGTGCTGGCGATTGGCTCCACCTCCTTCTTCCGCAGCGCGCTGAGCGTTGTGGCCAATGTGACGCTCAACCGCGTTGCGGGCGGCTATTCCACCTCCGCGCTCGCCGCGATCTCCATCGCCAACCGCGTGATGGACATCCCGTTTGCGGTGATCCTCGGCTTTGGCCAGGGCTATCAGCCGATTGCGGGGTTCAACTGGGGCGCAAAGCAGTGGAAGCGCGTGCGCGAGAGCCTCATGTTCGTCGTAAAGATCTCCCTGATCGGCTCACTGATCTTCGGCGCGATTCTCGCCGTCTTCTCCGGCCCGATCATCAGCATATTCAACACGGAAACGGACGCCGAGGTGCTGCGGCTGGGTCAGCTGTCGGTCATCCTGCAAAGCGTATTCCTCTTTTCACATACGCTGAACTCCAGTATCAATATGTTCTATGCCGGCATCGGCAAGGCGAAATACGCGCTGCTGATGAGCACGGCGCGCCAGGGTTATGTGTTCATTCCCGTGGTGCTGATTGCCCCGCTGTTTTTGCAGGAGACAGGCGTAGCCTGTGCGCAGGCCATCGCAGACATTCTCTGCATGGCGATTGCCATTCCGCTGACGGTCAAGGCCTTCGGCATCATCGCAAAGCAGGAGGAGGCGACTGCAATTGAGTCAAAGCAAGTCTAAGGAATACGCGGTTTCCGCGAGCTTCGTCCGCATTGGACGGCGGTGCCCGGGCGTGCTCTATGAGCCGGACGGGCTGGAGGATGAGCCTCTGACGACCGTTCTGGTGATGCACTCCGACGAGGACTATCTGTCCTGCCCGACAGGGCCGGAGCTGGCCAGGCGCGGCTTCCGCGTGCTGTGCGCCAACGTCATGGTGAAGGAGGGCCTCTTCTTTTCCCTGATTGACAAGATGCAGGCGGTGAAGGGCGCCGTGGAGTATCTTCGCGCGAAGGACAACGTGGGGAAGATCGTGCTCATGGGGCACAGCGGCGGCGCAACGCTGATGACCTGCTATCAGGCGATCGCGGAGAAGGGCGCGCACATCTTCCAGGGCGAGGAGATGATCTATCCGTATCCCTCGGACGATGTGCTGCCGCCGGCGGACGGCGTGATGCTGCTGGACGCCAACTTCGGCAATGCGGCGATGCAGCTTTTCAGCCTGGATCCCGCCGTGATCGACGAGGCGTGCGGCATCCTGCTGGACAGCGACTACAACCTGTTTGAGCCGTCCAGCGGCTTTAACCCGGAGGGCTCCACGTTCTCGGACGCCTTTATCAACAGCTTCCAGCGCCGCCAGGGCAAGAGAAACAACAACATTCTCAAATACGCTCTGTCCAGGCTGCGCATCATCGAGAGCGGCCAGGGGGACTTCTCGGACGACGAGCCTCTGACGATTCCGGGCGCGAACCAGGCCTTCTTCAACAACAAGCTGTACGCGCAGGACGTGCGGCTCATGAGCTGCACGGAAAAGCCCCGGCTTCTGCTGCACGCCGATGGCAGCCGGACGGTGGAGATCGTCCGCTCCGTGCGCAAGCCGGAGAACAACGTCTCCCTGACGCAT
>JBJEYK010000154.1:0-6288 GCA_051886775.1 Candidatus Ventricola sp.
AGCCCATCGACTTGTAGAGCGCACGCTTGAGCGCCCCCTCGTCGCCACGCAAAAGCGTATTGAAATACTCCAATCCAAACGCTCCCTTCAGTGAACAGGCCCGTCACTTGGCTTCCTGCTGCATCGACTTCTGGGTTGCCGCCTCGCGCTTGAGCAGGCGCGGCGCAATCGCAAGCGAGAGCACGCACATGACGATCAGGATGATGGACGGCAGATTGCTCACCAGCGGGAGCAGCGCTCCGCGGCTGAGCATCAGCGCGCGGCGCAGGTTCTCCTCCGCCAGCGGGCCCAGGATAAAGCCCAGGATGATGGGGGTAATGGGGAATTCCAGCTTGTTCATCACGATGCCCAGCACGCCGAAGGCCAGCACCACCCAGGCGTCAAACACACGGTTGTTGATGGCGATGGCGCCCACCAGGGACAGCACCATGATGATCGGCAGCAGGATATGCTTGGGCACGGCCAGCAGCCGCACAAAGATCTTGATGCCGAAGTACTGCAGCGCTACGCAGAGGAAGTTGGCCAGCAGCAGCGCGACAAAGATGCCGTAGATGAAGTCCGCGTTCTTGGTCATGACCAGCGGGCCGGGCTGCAGGCCGTGCACCATCATGACGCCCAGCATCACCGCGGTGAACGTGTCGCCCGGGATGCCCAGGGCAAAGAGCGGAATCATCGCGCCGCCGACGCAGGCGTTGTTCGCCGTCTCCGAGGCGACCAGGCCGCCCATATAGCCCGTGCCGTATTTCTCGGGATGCTTGGAGGCGGACTTGGATACCGAGTAGGCCACCAGGTTGGCCGTCATGCCGCCGATGCCCGGCAGGATGCCGATGAACGCGCCAATCACACCGGACAGGCACATGTTGCCCAGCTGCTCCTTGAATTCCGCCAGAGAGAAGCCGAAGCCCTTGATCTTGTAGCTGGTGATGATCTTTTCCTTCTTGCTGAAGGCCTTCGACGCGTTGATCAGCTCGCCGACCGCGTAGATACCGATCAGCGCGGGGATGAGGTCGATGCCGGCGTCCAGCGCGTGAATGCCCATCGTCATGCGGGTTGCGCCGTCCACCGCGCTGGCCCCGATGAAGGAGCACAGAAGACCCAGGCAGGCGACGGCCAGGCCCTTCCACAGGCTCTTGCTGGAGAGCGAGACCACCATCGTCAGCGCGAAGATGGCCATCCAGAAGTAATCCGCCTTGCCGAAGTTGATGGCGATGTTGGCCACCGGGCCGGACAGGAAGAACAGCGCGGCAAAGCCGATCAGAGAGCCGATGAACGAATAGAAGATGCCGGTGCCCAGCGCCTTGCCGGCCTCGCCCCGGCGGGCCATCGGCGCGCCGTCAAACTGTGTGGCCACATTCGACGCCGCGCCGGGGATATTGAGCAGGATGGCGGAAATCAGTCCGCCGGAGCATGAGCCGATGTAGATGCCCATGATCAGGGCAAACGCCGCCATGCGGGGGAGCTTGTAGGTCATGGGCAGGACGAGCACAAGCGCCGTATTGCCGTTGAGCCCCGGCACGCAGCCAAACATGACGCCCAGGAATACGCCGAAGGCCGTCATGCCGATGCAGAGCGGATTCGCCATCTGCAAAAAGCCCTGCGCAAACAATTCCAACATAGGGTTTCCTCCTTGTCCCCACCGGGCCTTCTGCCGGGCGGGGATCGTGATTCAGTTGAAGATCAGCCTGTACAGGCGGCCAAGCCCCAGGTCCACAAAGGAGACCTTCGGCACCGCCAGGTTGAACGCGCAGCCGAAGATGATGTAGATGCCGACGGCGGCGATCAGCGCGATCAGCAGGCTCCTGCACCAGCTCTTCGCCGAAAGGTCAGCCGACAGCAGCGTAATCTGCAGTGTCAGGAAAAAGAAGGTGGAGATGGTGAAGCCCACCCTGGGCATGGCGAAGATGTAGCCAAAAATGAACAGAAGCGTCAGCGGCATCGTCACGCGCTGGAACAGATGGCGGTTGTGGATCTGCTGCTTGGTCATGCCCTCGCAGTCCGCGGCGTCATCCGTCACAGGGCAGGGCGGAAGCGTTCCCCGAACCGCCTGGAAAACCCACTTGCCGGCGATGATCGCGCCCAGCACAAACATCGCGATGGCGACAGCCTTGGGGATCGTGTCCGGCGCCGTGCGCCCGCGTCCCGTGCCCAGGAAGGATTTCGTGCCGAAGGTCGTATAGAAGAAGAAAGCGGCCAGCACCATGATGACGATGCCGGAAATCAAATCCGTGTAGTTCCTTTTCTTGTTTTCCCGCATAAGTTACCCTCCGAAAAAAGGTGCGGCAGACACCCTGCCGGATACCTGCCGCACGCTCAGATCAATCAGTTGCCCATCAGCGCCTCGGCCATCGGACGGTAAACCTCCTGCACGCCCTTCATGAAGGCGACGCCGTCCGCGCCCGGCTGGAAGTTGGCATGGAAGTCGTAGAGGCTCAGCGCGTTCTGGTACGGCTCCATCTCGACGGCCTTGCCGACCGCCTCGGTGAACTTGGCGACGATCTCCGGATCGGTGCCCTTCTTGAAGCCGAAGTAGTAGAACCACTCAGCGCCGAAGGAGAAGCCCAGCTCGCCGGAGCACGGGATGTCCGCAAAGTTCTCGTTGCGCTCGTTGCCGAACACGAACAGCGGGATGAAGTCGCCGCTCTCGATGTACTCCTTGCCCTGGCTGTAAAGCGCCTCGAGCACATCCACCTGGCCGCCCAGGAACGCCACGTTGCGGTCCGAGGCAGAGCCGAGGTCCACGCAGTCCACCTCGATGCCCAGCGCCTGCATCATTGCCAGCGCGTGCATGTGCAGCGTGCCGCCGATCTCGACCGCATAGGTCAGCTCGTACGGATTGGCCTTGGCATAGGCGACAAAGTCCTCAAAGGTCTTGATGCCCTTGTCGTTGTCCTTGCGCACGAAGAGGCAGTAGGTGTTGCCGCCGCCGGCGACCGCGGAGATGTCCAGCGCGTCTTCCCACTTCCAGCCGTCGTCCATGCGGCCGAGCAGCTCGAGCAGGAGGGTGTCGACGTGATGATAGAACACCGTGTAGCCGTCCGCGTCGCGGTTGGTCAGCTCGTTCATCGCCACCGTGCCGGCGCCGCCCGCCATGTTCGTCACCACCACGGGCTGACCCAGGACCTCCGTCAGGGACTGCGCAATCGCGCGGACGGTCGTGTCGGTGTCTCCGCCGGGATTCGCCGGGATGATGATCTCGACGGCCTTTTCGGGATACTCGGCCAGCGCGGCTGTGCAGGCAAACACCATCATCGCAGCCAGAAACAGTGCCAGGAACTTCTTCATAGAGAAAGCCCTCCTTTTTATTTTCAACACCCTTTCAGAGTGCTGATTTGCCGGATTCGTGCGGTTTTCCGCATGATCAATATGATGTCAGCCCATAACATGTCATACAAGTTGGTGCAAAAACAGAGACGTCACTCCCTGTTCTTGAAGAAATTTGCAAGGCGGGCGATGTTGTACTTGCCCATCTCGTCATAGCTGCGGATCACGCCCTTGACGTCCCGCCTGCGCATCAGCCGCGCCAGATCAACGTGCGAGGCCATGCCAAAGTTGTCCGCCTCAGGCAGCGCGTTCATAGCGTCGAACACGCAGAGCATCAGCTGCCGGTTCGATTTGATGGCGTTTTCCAGATATACATTGTGCGCGCAGCGAACAACCGTCAGATGAAAGGCATAGTCGGCTTCGTTGAAGGCCGCCCTGTCGCCGCAGGACTGCTGCATCGCCTGAACGCATCTATCCAGCTCGTCGAAATCCGCATCCGTCGCCGCCGTTTTGGCCAGTGCGACGGCGCTGTATTCCACGCTCTCCCGGAAATGAAGGAAATCGAGATAAGCGGCCTCCGTCAGATCAATGGATTGCGTATTGCACAGGAAGTTGTTCGGATTGGCGACGTAGGTGCCCACGCCCTGGCGCGTGACGATCAGCTTTTCGCTGCGAAGCTGCTGAAGCGCCTCCCGCACGACCACGCGGCTCACGCTGAAGGACTGCGCCAGCTTGTTCTCGCTTTCGAGCTTTGCCCCTTCCTGTAGCCTCCCGGAGACGATCATCTCCCGAAGCTGCTGGCAAACAGCGTCCACCAGGTTGACTTTTTCGATCTTGACAACTTCCATCCAGAATCCTCTTGCGCCCCTACCAGTATCTTGTCATACAACTAACCAAAGTATAACCCGTTCCTTTGATTCTGTCAATAGCCTTGACGAAAAAAGCGCCTTCTTTCTGTCGCTCCCGCTGCCCGCCGCCGAAGCAGTCTCCCGCGCCCGCCATCCGTTGCGCTGCCCGGAATCCGGCCTCCATGTCATGGACAAGCGAGGCAAATTGTGCTATGCTATATGTCATCCTACAAGCAGATGAGGACGGATGCCGCCCGCCGCGCCGCCTCCTGCCGCCGTCTCATACGAATTCGCAGATAAATGCTGCACAGAGCGCATCCGTTTTTTCGTTCTGACGAAGCCGAGTGAAGTGAGACGCTACTCACGGTACGTTGAACGCAACGAGGTAGGGTCAGGGCGGAAAGGATGACGCGCGGATGAAGCCATTTGAACAAGAACTCATATCCCTTGAACGCCTGTGCGCTGCTGCCCCGATGGAGCAAGGAGGTCCGGTCATGCGAACCGTTTCATACAATGCGCTCGTTTCCCTGCAAAGGAAGCATCGATCCATTCTGCTGCTGTCCATGGTTTTCTTCCTGACCGCGCTCTTTGCGCTGGTCTCCCGCTGGACAATCGCCTATCCCCTGATCGCGTTTTCCTGCGTGTTTTATCTGGTGCTGAGCCGTCTGAGCCGGCGCCGCTACACCGAGGCCTTCACCCAGGCCCTGATGGCGCATGCCCTGCCCGCTGCGCTCGCCCCCGTGTCCTACGCCGCATCGCAGGACGCGGACGGTCTCCTTGTGCAGCGCGGGCTGATTCCCGACAGTCCCTGCGTCCCCGGCGCAAAGCAGCATCACGCCTTGCGCGGAATGATGAAGGATGCGCCCTTCTGCGTCAGCGAGGTCGCCTGTGTACGCAAGGCAAGCCGGGGCATGTGCTCCGTCGCGGGAACGCTTGTCACGGCGGACAGCATTCTGCCCGGGCAGGAGAGCTGGCTGATTCTCCTTGGCGATCCCCTCGCCGGCTTCTGCACCCCGGAGGAATATGCCGACCTTGAGCCTGTGCCGCGCGGCGGCGGCTGGCCGGGCGGGGAGTACGTCGTCCTTCAGCGAAAGGGAAGCCGCGCCGACCTGCTCAGCGCCTGCCTGGCCCCGCTGCTTGCCAATCCGAACGGTTGCCCTGCCGCGCTGGCCGCACGGGACGGCGCGCTCTCCCTCTTTGTCCCGAATTCCTTCTATGCGCCGGTCAAGGCAGATCCCTCCAAACCCGTCAGCCCCGAGAGCCTGAGCGGCTTCCGCCTGCCCGCCCTGGAGCTGCTCCAGCAGCTGACAGACCGGCTTCATCCCGCACAGGACGCCTGATGCCGCTCCCGAAAACGCCTGCGCTCAGAGGCGTTCCGCGCACAGCATGCAGAACGGCCGCGCAGCCGGGAACACCCGCCGATGGCCGCGCCCATCCACCGCGCCGACCGCCGAGGGATTCGTTCATCCGAGTGGACAGCAGCACGTTCACCGGCGCCGGAGCGCCGCATATGGAGGCGGATATCTTTTTTGCCGGATGTTGAGGCGCTCTGCGTAATTTGCAAGATTATCTGGAACTAAAAGAAAGAAATGCAGCAAGGTGCTGTCTCAAAATGGCTAAGTCAAGCCATGAGAGGCAGCGCCTTTTTCCATCCATAGCTTTTCCATTTGAAGAATGTGCGCCAGGGTACAGCGCAGAACGCATTCAATCGCTCTGATTTGTGAGGTTCTTTCCTGTGGAGCATCGCAGCTCATATTTGGGCGTTTCCGTATCATAGATTCCGAGAAAAAGATCTGTCTCCATGATGATTCTGTCGGCATGGTCATGAACACGATCTGACCTAATTTGTGATTGTTTTGTGATTGTAAAGAGGCCGCAAAAACCCTGATGTCACAAGGCTTTGCGGCGGCTGCTTGTGATGGTTTTTGTGATGATTTCTGTGGTGCATAGCGCATACAGCGCTGAAGAGACATATAACGAGGGCTGCCCCGCACGGAGGCAGCCCTCAAAAACCAACAATACCACAAAAAAATCACCCTCCGCGTCTATACCGGAAGGTGATCTTTATGGAGCTGATACCCGGATTCGAACCGGGGACCTCATCCTTACCAATGCCATGGTAGAATTGCTATACAGCCCTCTATGCGCTCATTGGTAAGATGATTCTCTATGTTTCCAA
>JBJEYK010000155.1:0-6279 GCA_051886775.1 Candidatus Ventricola sp.
TCGGTCATCTCCCAGGCGCCCTTGGTGATGAAGCCCTCGATGGCGTGCGTGAGCGCGTCCATGCCGGTGGCGGCGGTCAGGCCCTTGGGCATGCTGGACATCATGTCGGGATCGACCACGGCGATCTCCGGGATGTCGTGCACGTCGACGCAGACGAACTTGCGCTTCTTCTCCACGTCGGTGATGACGTAGTTGATCGTGACCTCCGCGGCGGTGCCAGCGGTGGTGGGCACGGCGATGGTGAACACGCACTTGTTCTTCGTCGGGGCGACGCCCTCCAGGGAGCGCACGTCAGCGAACTCGGGATTGGTGATGATAATGCCCACGGCCTTGGCGGTGTCCATGGAGGAGCCGCCGCCGATGGAGACGATGCAGTCCGCGCCGCAGGCCTTGAAGGCGGCCACGCCGCTCTTGACGTTCTCGATCGTCGGGTTCGGCTTGATCTCGCTGTACACCTCGTAGGCAAAGCCGGCCTTGTCCATCAGGTCGGTGACCTTGGCGGTCACGCCGAACTTGACCAGCGCCGGGTCGGAGCAGACAAACGCCTTCTTGTAGCCGCGAGCGGTCAGCTCCGGCACGATGCTCTCAATCGCGCCCTTTCCGTGATAGGAAATGGGGTTCAAAACGATACGATTCGCCATGGGAAACGCCCTCCTTATATGCATTGCGATACGAATTGTGCTCACGCAGCGCCTTGTGCACTGCGGATGAAATGCAAGATTCGACAGAAATTTATCAATTCCTGCCGAATCACTGTCTTTTTTTACTTTTCTTGCATCAATCCTCATGCAGGATACCGGCCTCGCGTACCGAGCAGGATGACTGACAGCATTTCGCCGGAGATGCAGACGATGGCCGGCAGGATCGCTCCAAGGCTCAGAAGCAGCGGTGAGCGGGAGAGCAGATCGTTCAGCGCCGCGGGTTGCTGCGCATATACGCGAAGACCAGCACCGGCATACTGTACATGATGGGATAGGTGTAGCGGGGATGCTTGAACACGGCGGGGCCGAGGATCGTGGTGCCCAGCGTCACCAGCAGCGCCATCGCCAGCACCAGCACGCTGCGATCCCTCCGGAACAGGGTGCTGGCGCAGATGCCCAGCAGCAGGATCGTATACACCGCCTGATTGACAGTCAGCCCCAGCACCGGCAGCGCCGGATGAAGGGTATTCATGCAGAACTGCAGATCATAGCGCAGCTCGTCCCGGCCAAAGTCCGTCTTTCCGATCAGGTCGTAGAGGTTAAAGCCCTTTTCATCGATGATCATCTGCACGAGGCCGTCGCTAATCTGCTCGTGATAATATCGGACATTGCTCACCAGCGGGCTGAACAGATAGTAGACACTGTTCGCCGTCGCCATAAAGCACGTGCTCGGATAGCGAACCAGCAGATGCGTCCATGCCCTGAGGAACGCCGCCATCTCCTCCTGTGTCGCGTCCAGATTGAACGACCACTTGACACCATCAGAATTGCGCGGATCGTACGCCTGTGCCAGCTCTTCATCCGACCACGTCATCACCGCGTGAAGCGCCTGATAATCCTCCTCGGGGATTTCGTCGCCGTACAGCGACAGACAGCGTGCCACCTGCTGGAGAATCATCGCATACTTTGCCCTTGCCGTGATGTTCCTTGCGCCATAGGCCTGGTCGAGACTCTCCTGCACCGCGCGGCCCCCCATGAGCGGCACAGCCAGCAGGCAGAGCATCGCGCCCACCTGTCGCAGCCGGATGCGCTTTTTTGCAAGCATGACCAGCGCGTATACCGATACCGCAGCGATCACCACGAGCATCAGATAAAACCCATTGTAGCGCAGAATGGTACCCAGCGCCGCGACCGCTGTCAGCAGCGGATGCCGCCAGCGGGCAAAGAACAATGGACGATTAAACAGAAACACCGCAAGCTCCAGCGTCAGCAGAAGAACGGCTGCCGAATACAGCGTGTCATTGTAGACCGTTGAGGCATACATAAACATCGGCGGCAGGGTCGCGTAGAACAGCAGCATGAGCGCCTGCGCCCGTACGGTCGCGCCCAGCTCGCGGATGGTTGTCACGGTGTGCGCCACCAGCAGGATCATCAGCACATGCTGCACGATGCAGATCACCGGAATGGCCAGCCAGCTGATGCCCGCCTTCAATCCAAGCTCCGTCAGCTTGCCCAGGATCGTCACCCAGATCATCGGGTGCTGATTGGTGCGCCCCGCCTCCTGAAAATACATGCTGAGCGCGCGAACGAAATCGGAGCTTGTCAGGCCGGGAAAGAGGATGAAATACTGCGGCAGCCAGACCAGCATGAGCAGCAGCACGCAGTTACGGAAGGCATGCCGCCCAAAGAAGCGGTGCAGCCAGGCGCGGCGGGTATCGCCCATCGTGCCAGCCGTTCCGCTCCCATACCAGATCAGCCGAAACACCAGCATGAACAACGTCATGCCCCCGAGAAAGGCCAGGCCGATCCAGAGCTTGCTGGACAAACGCTCCGTCAGCAGCCGCAGCCCCGTGTCCGTGTCCATCTCAAAGAACTTCGACAGCAAGGAAAAGCCCGTGAACAGCAACGACAGCAGCAGCTGCAAAGCGGTCTGTGCCGCGCCGATACGCTCGCGAAGCAGCGGCCTGGCGTATCGATCCAGCAGGAAGTATATGCCAAAGACGACAGCCGTGCTCACCAGCACGCCGTCCTTCCCCATGCTTTCGAACACCCAAAACCCATATGCTAACCGCGTATCATGGCTGCCAAAGGAGATGAAGCACGCAATCAGGACAGCCGCTGTCACCGTCAGCGCACGCGCCCATGCCGGAGACAGTGCCCTGGTCTTTCGGGTCAAATCCATCGCTCAGTGCCCCCGTCCCATTGTGTCTGCCTCTGCGCACAGGTCGCGGAACCGATCCGACGCCGCATGCAGCTGGAATTCATAGTTCTGCCGGTTCTGCTCCACCAGCGTGGACAGCACGATGCCGGAGAACCAGCAGATCAGCGCCGCCAGCGCTAGGAAGCCGCATACGATCAGCGTGGGCATCCGATCGACAGTGCCCACCTGCAGATACTTGACGAACACCGGGATGAAGAACACCGCGGAGATCGCCATCAGGATCAGCGAAATGGCCGAGAAGAACGTGAAGGGGCGATAGTTCCTGAACATCTTCACCATCGTGGCGATCACCTTAGCCCCGTCGGAGAACGTGTTGAGCTTGGAAACGCTGCCCTCCTGCCTGTCGCGATAGTCCACGATCACGTTGGCAACGTTCATGTTCTTGTCCACAGCGTGAATCGTCATCTCCGTCTCGATCTCAAACTGCCTGGAGATCACCGGGAACGTCTTGACGAATGCATAGCTGAACGCACGATAGCCGGTCATGATGTCGCGGATATTGCTGTCGAACATGCGGTTGATCGTCGCGCGGACAAAGGAGTTGCCAAAGTTGTGGAACGGACGCTTGTTCTCCTCGAAGTAGGTCGAGCTGAGGCGGTCGCCCACCACCATGTCCGCGCCCTTCTTCAGCACGAGGTCGATCATCTCGCGCGCAGGCTCGACGGGATAGGTGTCGTCTCCGTCGATCATCAGGTAGACCCGTGCGTCGATATCACGGAACATGCTGCGGATCACATTGCCCTTGCCCTGCTTGCGCTCGTAGCGCACCACAGCGCCGGCCTGTCTGGCGATTTCGTCCGTTCCGTCCGTCGAGTTGTTGTCGTATACATAGATCGTCGCTTCCGGCAGCGCCTGCCTGAAATCCCGGACGACCTTTCCAATGGTCAGGCTCTCATTAAAGCATGGGATCAAAACGGCAATCTGATCGAGCATGTCTTTTGTCCTCTCCCTGTTGCTCTTCTCCATGCGGCCCTCAGCCCGCGCGTCCGGCGTCCTGACGACAGCACACTTCAGTATCAGTATAGCATCCCGGATATCCGTTTTCAACCCTATAATCCTGGGATCTCCCGCCCATTGTCTCAGCGCCGCACAGAAGAAGGCACCCGGATCGCTCCGAGTGCCTCAGATGTTATCTATGGGACGGACGGGAGATCAGTACATCTCCTTGACCTCGACGTCCTTGTAGCGCGGCATGCCGGTGCCGGCAGGAATGAGCTTGCCGATGATGACATTCTCCTTCAGGCCGACGAGCGGATCCTCCTTGCCCTTGATCGCGGCCTCGGTGAGCACGCGGGTCGTCTCCTGGAAGGAGGCGGCGGACAGGAAGCTGTCGGTCGCCAGGGCGGCCTTGGTGATGCCCAGCAGGATGCGCTTGGCCACGGCGGGACGACCGCCGGCGAGCAGGGTCTTCTCGTTCTCCTTCTCGAAGTGGAAGATATCCACCATCGAGCCGGGCAGCATGCTGGTGTCGCCCGCGTCCTCGACGCGCACCTTGCGCAGCATCTGATGGACGATGACCTCGATGTGCTTGTCGCCGATGCCGACGCCCTGCAGGCGGTAGACCATGAGGACCTCCTTGAGCAGGTGCTCCTGAACCGCCTTGACGCCCAGGATGCGCAGCAGGTCGTGCGGGTTGATCTGGCCCTCGGTCAGCTCGTCGCCCGCCACCACGCGGTCGCCCTCCTTCACCTTCAGGCGGCTGCCGTAGGCGATGGGATAGGCCTTGATGGTACCGTCGTCGGAGGTGATGAGCATCTCGCGCTTCTTCTTGTTTTCGCCGATGGACACGGTGCCGGAGATCTCCGCCAGCATCGCCTCGCGCTTGGGCTTGCGGGCCTCAAACAGCTCCTCGACGCGGGGAAGGCCCTGCGTGATGTCCTTCTCGGAGGCCACGCCGCCGGTGTGGAAGGTACGCATCGTCAGCTGCGTGCCCGGCTCGCCGATGGCCTGCGCCGCGACGATACCGACCGCCTCGCCGATGTTGACGTAGCCGCCGTGGGCCAGGTCCTGGCCGTAGCACTTGACGCACACGCCGGTCTCATTGCGGCAGGTCAGCACGGAGCGGATCTGCACGGCCTTGATGCCGCAGTTCACGATCTCGTTGCCCTTGTCGTAGGAGATCATCTCGTTGCAGGGCACGATCACCTCGCCGGTCATCGGATTGACGATGTCCTCGGCGGCGACGCGGCCCACAATGCGGTCGATCAGCTTTTCGATCGGGTCGCGCTCGGAGCCGATGGCCGTCACGGTGATGCCGCGAATCTTCTCGTGGCGGGAGGCGAAGCAGTCCACCTCGCGGACGATGACCTCCTGCGAGACGTCCACCAGGCGGCGGGTGAGGTAGCCCGAGTCCGCCGTACGCAGCGCCGTATCGGACAGCGCCTTGCGCGAGCCGTGGGAGGACTGGAAGAATTCCAGAACGGTCAGGCCCTCGCGGAAGTTCGCCTTGACCGGCATCTCCAGCGGGCGGCCCGTCGGGGACGCCATCATGCCGCGCATGCCGGCCAACTGAGAGACCTGGGAGATCGAACCACGGGCGCCGGAGTCCGTCATCATGCGAATCGGGTTAAACTCGTCCATGTGTTTCATGATCTTGCTCTTGACCTCGTCGGTCGTCTTGGACCAGATGTCCACCACGCGGGTATAGCGCTCCTCGTCGGTGAGCATGCCGCGCTTGAAGAGCTTCTCGACCTTGCGGACGTCCTTTTCGGCGGCGTCCAGGATGGGCTTCTTCTCCGGCGGCACGATGACGTCCGCCACGGCGACGGTGACCGCGCCGATGGTGGAGTACTTGTAGCCCATCGCCTTCACGTTGTCGAGCACCTCGGCGGTCTTGGACACGCCGTGCTTGCGGAAGCACATGTCGACGATGCGCCCCAGCTCCTTCTTGCCGACCTTGGTGTCGATCTCCAGGGCGAACATGTCGTCCAGCTCGCGGCGGGGCTTGAAGCCCATGTCCTGCGGCACGTTGCTGTTGAGGATAAGGCGGCCCAGGCTGGTCTCGATGGTCTTGTAGTAGGTATTGCCGGCGTAGCCGCCGTAGATGCCGTGCTCGCGCAGGTAGTCGGAGGAGACCTCGCCGTCCCACTCGCGCGCGATGCGCACCTTGATTCTCGCCTGAAGATCGATCTGGCCGGTGAGATAGGCCATCATGGCCTCGTCCTCGTTGGCGTAGACGCCGGTCTCGTACAGCTCGTTGCCGTTTTCGTCCTTCACGCGCTGGTACTCGCCCTTCGCTCCCGGGCGGATGCAGGAGAGATAGTAGCAGCCGATGACCATGTCCTGCGAGGGCGAGATGACCGGCTTGCCGTCCTGCGGCTTGAGGATGTTGTTGGCGCACAGCATCAGGAAGCGGGCCTCGGCCTGCGCCTCCATGGACAGCGGGACGTGCACGGCCATCTGGTCGCCGTCGAAGTC
>JBJEYK010000156.1:0-6270 GCA_051886775.1 Candidatus Ventricola sp.
AAGAAGTTCATGGAGGTCCAGCAGGCGTACGAGGAGATCATGCACAGGCGCCAGGGCGGGGCCGCGCGCCCGGGCAGCGGCTACAACGGCCAGAGCCAGCAGCAGCGTCCGTCCGGCAATCCGTATGGCAGCCCGTTCGGCGACGATCCGTTTGCCTCGTTCTACGGCGGCGCGTACGGCTACGAGCAGCAGACCGCGCAGGACAACGAGATGCGCGCCGCGCAGAACTACATCAACGCCGGCCACTACGCCGAGGCGCTCAACGCGCTCAACGCCGTGCCCGCGGGCAGGCGCAGCGCGCACTGGTATTATCTGAACGCGCTGGCGCAGTCCGGCCTGCACAACAACGCGCAGGCGATGGAGTACGCCCGGCAGGCCGTCTCCATGGAGCCGGGCAACATGCGCTACCAGCAGCTGCTCAGCCAGCTGCAAAGCGGCGGCGCATGGTACGGCCAGCGCGGGGAGGAATATGGCCGCGCGTCGCACGGCCAGCCGAATCTGTGCCTGTCATTCTTGATGCTTCAGCTGTGCTGCACCTGCTGCAGCGGCGGCAGGATGATGTACTATCCGCTGTGCTGCTGTATCTGACCGGCCCGCTTCCTCAACAAGGAAGCGGCCTTTTATCGTATGGAAAACTGCGCGGACATTCCGCGCGGCGGGCACGGGACAGCTTGATTTTGTCAGGCCGTTCGGAGGCGGGCGGGCACGGCCCGCTTTTTTGCGGCATATTCGTCAACTCTCCTTATGGTTGGTGGACAGCGGTGCTGCGAGGGGTTACAATAAGCTTATCCATCAACACCAAAGAGAGGAAGAGAGAAAATGACGCCTGAGGAATTCGCAAGAGACTACCTGATCCATATCTTCCACCGCGTGACTGCCGCTGTCGCGCTGGACGCAGGCGGCGCTATCCTGAGCACCAAGCTGTTCGACACGGAGTTTGGCGGCGCGTTTCTGCGCGTCGCGCCGGACGCGGCGGAGGTCTGGCTGCTGAGCAACCACGAGGACGGCGGACACGAGCTGTATGTCGGCGATCACGTCAACATCGCCCGTGTGCGCAGCGCAGCGCCGGACGCGCATCTGCAGGTGTTCATCACCAACGAGGATTGGGGCTGTGTCCCGGTCGATGCGGCGTGCTGGGGCGCGCAGGGATGAGGCCATGTGCCCGGGAGGAAGGGATATCCGTGATTCGTCGAATTTGGCTTCTCGGTCTGGCGCTGCTGATTTTGCTTGCAGCGGCTGCAGGCTGCGCGCTGCGGGCGTCAAGCCTGCTTGGCATGGTGCTGGACGGCCGACGCACCCTGCAGGCCGGGGAAAACACGCTGTCCCATTTCCGCCTGCTGGAGCAGACGGTCGGCAGTCAGGCGGACGTGCGCACAAACGGCTGGCTGGCCGTCGTCAGCGAGGAGACCGTGTCGATGGACACGGCGCGTGGGACGCTTTCGGCGTCGCTGTATCCGCCCGTCCTCGGCGAGGCGGATACGCCGTGGGCGATCGTGCTTCACGGCGGCCTGGGCACCGACCGCACGCAGGTGCGCGACGTCGCCTGCAGGCTGTCGCTGCACGGCTATCGCGTGCTGACGCCGGATCTGTACGCGCACGGCGCGAGCGACGGCACGGTCAGCGCCCTCGGCGTGCGCGACGCTGACGACGTGCTGGCCTGGGCCGAATGGATTCTCGCGCGGGATGACGACGCGCGCATCGTGCTCTTTGGCCAGGACGAGGGCGCGACGGCGGTGCTGGTGGCCGCCCGCGGGGAACTGCCCGACGCGGTTGTCGCCGCGGCGGCGGACAGCGCCTGCCGCAGCGCGGACGAGCGGCTGGAGCGGCTGCTGGAGCAGGCGCTCCCGGGCGCGTCGGCGCCGGATCGCGCGCTGCTGCGCCTTGGCTATCGCATGGCGCACGGGCTTTCCGCGCACGCGGGCGACCTGACCGGCAGCACCTATCAGCTGCCGCTGCTGCTTGTCCACGGCACGGGAGACGAGGAGGTGCCCGCCTGGCACAGCGAGGACATTGCCGCTGCTGCCGGGGAAAGCGCGCGCCTGTTGTTTGTGGAGGGCGCAGGCCACGGTATGGCGCGCTACGTCGACGAGGCGGCGTATTACGAGGCGCTGCTGGGCTTTTTTGACGTGGCGCTTGGAGGGCATGACGACGCAGCTTCAAATGAAAAGGGGCTGTCAGGCGAATCCTGATCATTCCAGGAAGCAGCTGTGCTAAGGATCATTGGCTTGATTGGAGCTTGGGGCGCAGCCCCAACGCCCGCCAAAGGGCTTTCCGATTGCTCTTTGGAAACCTTCGGGCGCAGATCCTTGGTGTTGCTTGGAATATCTGGATTCTAAGCCTGACAACCCCTTTTTCTGACTATAAGGGAGATCGCTCAGACGATTGTGGGTCAAAAGCTGCATTGATCAATGATGAAATGCAGGAAGTCTATCGCACAGGGCGAGGACAGCTTCCGGCGGTACATCAGATAGATGTGGGAGCGGACAATGGGAGAGAAATCAATGATGTGAATCTGACCAACGTCCTTGGGGATGTGCATCCTGTTGAGCACGGCGATCCCGCGTCCTGAGCGGACATAGCGCAGCACCGTGGAGGTGAACTGGGATTCGCCGACGATGTTGGGAATAAACTGGTGCTCCCTGCATAGATCAAGGAATTTTCTGGTTTCATCGTGCTCTGTATCCGTATGGCTGGAATGGAGGACAAATCGTTCGCCTTTGAGCTGATCAAAGGTGACGCACTTGTTTTCCGCCAGCGGATGGCCGTCCGGGACGACAACCGCAAGGTGATCCGAACGGTAGATCAGCTTATTGAAGCTCGAGTTTTCGGCCTTGCCTTCCGCCTCAGCTTCGCTGACAAAGGCAAAGTCGCATTTTTTGCTTTCGAGCAGCTTGATTGAGGTGTAGCTCTCGGTGGTCACGAGATGATGCTCGGGATGCTTGAGGGAAAAATCAGCGATCGTATCCACCAGACCATATTGGCCTACAAAGGGATTGTAGGCCACTGTAAATTGACTGTTTTCCTTTTGGTTCAGCTCATGGAGGCTGGCGACGGCGTCCTGATAAATCTGAATAATCTGCTTTGCATGGGGATAGAAGCGCTGACTGTAGCTGTTGACCTGGATGCTGCGCTGGGACCGGTCAAACAGGGTGATATCCAGCTCCTCCTCGAGCTTATGGATATGCTTGGTGAGCGCAGACTGGGAAATATTCATGCGTGCGGCTGTTTCCTGAAAATTGCAGGTCTCCACAAGCTGAACGAATTCTTCAAGCATGCTGATCTCCATAACTGCCTCCTCCGATGAATCACTGCACGGGAAACGCTTTGGTATTGCACGGATCAGACGGGATGGGATGTCCTGAAAACAGTATAAATCAGACCAAATGATAATGCAAGGGCCAAATCCATGATCGATTTGCACAATTGCCTCCCGCACAGTTTCCAAAATGGAAACGAAAAAACCGGCTGAAAAGTGGGTAGACGTCACAATGCGGGATTCGCAGCCTGATTGGCCGAATCTCGCCGGAACGGGGGAAGCTTCGCGATCCGGCGGACGGCAATACGCAATAGGATGGGATAGGCGTCTGGGCGGAAAAAAGCGCCAGGATGCTCCCTCTGCGCCCAACCGGGCCGTTTCTCCGTCGTCAGCCGACGGGACGACCCCCCCGCAGAGCGGCGCGCCAAGGCGAATCGGCGGGATGCGCAACTGTTTCTATTCGGGAAACGGGAATACAGAAATGAGAATTGATTGTGACGGAGCAATCTGATACATTGAATGCAGCAAAACTCCAAATCAATTTGTAGGGAGGTATCTTGTATGAAGAAACTGCTTGCTCTGGTGATCGCCCTGATGATGGTGATGACCACATTCGGCGCTGCCCTCGCGGCGCCCGAGAGCGTCACCGTCGCTATCGACGACGACTCCTTCACTATCGGCCCGTGGGGCACCGAAGGCTCCGTGCGCGACTGGTGCGAGACCATCATGTGGACGCACCTGTGCTACCGTCCGTTCATCGGCGCGGCGCTGTCCGCCGGCGAGCTGGAGATGGTCGCGGCCAAGAGCGTCACCAAGGTGGATGACGTGACCTACGCGGTTGAGCTGAACGAGGGCATCACGGACAGCAAGGGCAATGCCATCACCGCTGCCGACGTGGTGTACAGCTACGACAAGCTCGCCCAGCTGGGCTATGTGACGGAGATCGGTCTGTATTACGCCTCATCTGAGGCGACCGGCGATCACAGCCTGACCATCACCCTGAAGGATGCCACCGAGGGCGCCATCGAGGAAGTGCTCTGCGGCTGCTCCATCGCCTCCAAGGACTGGTATGAGAACGCGAGCCAGGATGAGATCGAATCCAATCCCGCCTGCACCGGCCCGTACGCGGTGACCGGCGTTGAAACGGGCTCCTCCATCACGATGACTGCCCGCGAGGACTACTGGAAGAGCGAAAATCTCGCCTATGTCGAGAAGCAGAACGTGAAGACCATCGTCGTGCGCTGCATCGGCGAGGCCTCCATGCGCACCGTCGCGCTGGAGAACGGCGAGGTGGATATGGCTGAGATCAGCGCCACCGACGTTGCCCGCTTCGGCGAAGGCTTCAATGTCACCGAGTACATGAACGCCATGTCTCAGTACCTGATCTTCAACACCAGCGAGAATTCTCCCTGCCAGGACGAGAATGTCCGCAAGGCCATTGCCTACGGCATCGACGCCATGACCGTCCTGATGGGCGGCGGCTCCACCGCGGGCATCGTCTCCCACGACGTCGCGCCGAACCTCGCGCCCGACTATGTGCAGGCCTGGGACGAGGAGGAGTACTTCGTCTATGACATCGCCAAGGCCAAGGAATACCTGGCTGCCGCCGGCTACGGCGAGGGCGAGCTGACCGTCCGCCTGCTCAACACCGCTCAGGCGCCGCAGGGCCCGTATCAGGTGATGCAGATGATGCTCGGCCAGATCGGCATCAATATGGAGATCCTGGCGATGGACCGCTCCGTGCGCCGCACCTATCAGAGCGACCCGACCGCGTGGGATATCGCCGAGTATTCGGACATGATCGCCGACTTCACCACCCACTTCTGGGAGAATCTCTTCTCTGAGAAGAACTACGGCGAGCAGGGCACGCAGGGCTTCACCATCGACCCGACCCTCCAGCAGCTCCTGGCCGCCGCCAGCGCGGACCGCAGCGAGGCGAACATGCGCGCCTTCCACGATTATGTGGTTGAGAAGTGCTATATGCGCGGCCTGTACACGGAGATCCGGTCGATCGTGACCAACAGCAGCATCACGGACATCTGCCTGCAGAAGCTCAATCCGGTGCTCAATGCCATGACCTTCGCTGAGTGATGAGATTCACTCCGGGTCGTATGTTCCCCATTCGTTTTGCCGGTTCCTGAAAGGAACTCCTTTATCGGCCGGTGGGAGGTGGAAGCCCGCCTTTCACCGGCCGATTCTTCTATCATCAGCCGGCTGCGGATCAGCGGTCGTCTATGGCATGTTTCAGGGCCGACAGGAAGGAGATCCGATATGGTACGCTATGTTGTCAAAAGACTGCTTATCATGATTCCCCTGCTGCTTGCGGTCGGAATCATCATGTTCTCGCTGATGAACTTTGTCCCCGGCGATCCGGCGCAGCTGGCGCTGGGCTCGGGCGTTCATACACAGGAGGAAATCGAGCTCAAACGGGAGGCGATGGGCCTGAACCGTCCGTTCATCGTTCGGCTCACGGAATACATCTCCAATCTGTTTCTTCACTTTGACTTTGGAAAGAGCCTGATCTCGGGAACGGATATCAAGTACGAGCTGACCAAGCGCTTCCCCTACACGTTCTATATAGCCGTGTACAGCATCCTGCTCACGGTCATCGTGGGCCTGCCGCTTGGCATCTATACGGCGGTGCATGCCAACAGCCTGGGCGACAAGGTTTCCCTGCTGGTGACGCTTCTGTTTGACTGCATGCCGAGCTTCTGGACGGCGCTGCTGCTGGTTCTCGCATTCTCGCTGGGCCTGAAATGGCTGCCGTCCTCCGGCGCCTCCTCGTGGAAGCACTTCATCCTGCCCACCATCGCCAACTCGCTCGGCGGTCTTGCGGGCTTTACCCGGCAGGTTCGCGCCAGCATGCTGGAGGTCATTCGCTCCGACTATATCACGACAGCCCGATCCAAGGGACTCAAGGAGCGCGATGTCGTGTACCACCATGCGCTGCCCAATGCGCTGATCCCGATTCTGACCGTCATCGGCATGCGCTTTGGCAGCATGCTGGGCGGCGC
>JBJEYK010000157.1:0-6266 GCA_051886775.1 Candidatus Ventricola sp.
GCTTTTCAAAAAACGGGCGGCTTCCAAGCGGAAGCCGCCCGTAGAGGGAGCGATTACTGAGCGACCTTCAGAGCGGCACGCGCGCCGTCGTAGTCGGAATCCGTGGCGACAGCGTAGCCGGTGTGGCTGTACACGCTGAAGATCTCCTGGCCTTCCGGCGTGTTGATGACGTTGATGAGGGCATTCTGCATCGCGGCGATGAACTCGGGGTTGTAGACGGCCGGGTTCGCCTTGGTGATGGAGACGGTGTCGTTGTAGATGCCCGGGGTGACGCCGATGACGTTCAGCTCGTTCCAGATGGAATCGCCGCGGCCCATGCCGGCCTTGCCGGTGGCGTCGGCGGAGTCGGTCGCGATGGTCCAGGCAGCCTCGTAGTCGCGGCGGCCGTCGGCGTAGCAGACGATGATGTCCACGGCCTCAGCGGCAGCCTGCGCGAACGCGTCGCCGTAGCCGGCCAGGGTGATCACGCTGGACAGGTCGGTCAGCTTCTTGCCGTAGTTGTCCTGCAGCCAGAGGGTCGGGTAGATGTAGCCGGCGGAGGAGGAGTTCTTGAGCACGGCCCAGTTGGCCTTGTCCAGATCCTCCCAGGTGAGCGCCTCGCCCGCATTGACCTTAGCGGCCAGCTCCTTGCCGTAGGCGGAGGGGGTGGCGTAGATCAGGGAGCGATAGAAGGTGACCTGCTCATCGGTGGGCAGGGTCTTGTTGGCGTCGCCGTTCCAGGTCTTGGGGTCGGTGCTGTCGTTGGACAGGCCCGCGCGGGTAGCGGTCAGGATGACCTCGACCTCGTCGGAGAACAGGGCGTAGGTGCCGCCCGGCAGCCAGCCGATGTCGATGGTGCCGGCGGCCATGGCCTCGCCGGTCGCCTCGTAGGACACGCCGACGGAGATGTCGATCGCCTTGACGTCATAGCCCTGCTCCAGCAGCGCGGCCTGCAGCAGCTGCGGCAGGTTCTTGGTGCCGGTGATGATGACGTCGGCGTCCTTGGAGGGGACGAACTGGAGCGTCAGCTTGTCCATGGCAACGGTGTCGGCCAGCGCGCACACGGACAGGATGCACAGCAGCGCGGCCAGCGCGAGGGTCAGAAGCTTCTTCATGATGAAAACCTCCTCAAATTGGTGGCACAGCGATGCCGTGCCGCATAAGGACAGTATAACATATCTGCCCTCCGGAAAAAAGAGGCAAGTGCGGAGGAAACCGAAAAATGTGATGAATTTCGGGAAAAAAGTGCGTGAATGACGCGAGAAACGGCGCAGGCGGCTTGATGTTTGGCGGCGCTTCCGATATAATAAGCCGTGCTTGTGTGGACAAGGATTGAGCAGTACGGAGGATGGACATGATCAGCGGAATCAGGCGATGGATTGACGGCATGGCGCGCCCGCGCATGGGGCGCAGGATCGCGGCGCTGTGCCTTTCTGTGACGGCAATCGGACTGTGCGTGGCGGTGTTTGACCGCATCGGCTTGGGCACGGATCCCTGCTCGACGATGAACCTGGGCCTCAGCCGCAGAATCGGCCTGCCCTTCGGCACGATGCAGCTGCTGGTGAATCTGCTGATGCTCCTGGCGGTGCTGCGCTATGACGCAGGCCGCATCGGCATGGGCACGATCGCGAACATGGTGTTCGTGGGCTATATTGCGGAGTTCGGCATGGCGGTGCTGGATCGGATGCCCGACCTGGGCGCGCTGCCGCTCTGGGCGAGGCTGCTGATCTTTGTGCCGACAATGGCGGTGTTCCTGCTGTCGGCATCCATGTACATGGTGGTCGATCTGGGCGTTGCGCCGTACGACGCCGTGCCGCAGATCATCGCCCGGCGCAGCAGGCGCGCCTTCCGCCCGGTGCGCATGGCGTGGGATATCGGCATGATGACCGGCGGCTTTCTGCTTGGCTCGACGGTCGGCCTGGTGACGATGGTGATCGCCTTCTGCCTGGGGCCGATGGTCACCTGGGTGGCGGGGCGCGTCGCGCCGCTGTTTGAGTGAGGAGGGAAGCAGGCGTGCATGAGGAAGTGCCTTCGTATCTGAATGAGCTGCTCCGCGCGCAGTATGGCGGGGAGACGGCACAGCGCATTGCGGCGGGCTATGCCGTCCGCCGGGCGGTGACGCTGCGCGCCAACCGCCTGAAGACCGACGCTCAGTCGGTTGATCGGGCGCTCTCGGCGCAGGGCATTGCGCTTGCGCGCGTGCCCTGGAGCGAGGACGCGTTCATCTGCGAAGGCGTGCGCGAGGATGCGCTGACCGCGCTGCCGCTCTATGAGCGGGGCGAGATCTACCTGCAAAGCCTGTCGTCGATGCTGCCGCCGCTGCTGCTGGGCGCGCAGCCGGGCGAGAATGTGCTGGACATGGCGGCGGCCCCCGGCGGCAAGACGACGCAGCTCGCCGCGCTGACGGGCAACCGTGCGATGATCACCGCGTGCGAAATGAACAGGGGGCGTGCGGAGCGCCTGCGCTTCAACGTGCAGCGCCAGGGCGCGACGCGCGTGACGGTGATGAACGTCGATTCCCGCCAGCTGGACGACCTGTTCTCCTTCGAGCGCATCCTGCTGGACGCGCCCTGCTCGGGCAGCGGCACGGTGCAGCTTTGCGATCCCCGGTCGAAGGGGCAGTTCACCAAGGCGTATCTGGAAAAGACCGCGCGCATGCAGCGCGCCCTGCTGGACAAGGCGCTGCGCCTGCTGCGCCCCGGGTGCGAGATGATCTACTCCACCTGCTCCGTGCTGGAGAAGGAGAACGAGGACGTCGTGCGCGGGGCGGTGGCCTCGGGGCGCGCGCAGGTGGTGCCGCTGGCGGCGCCGGAGGGTGTGCCGGTGCTGCCGGTGTCCCTCCCCGGGACGCTGTGCGTTTGCCCGGACGAACGATACGAGGGCTTCTTTGTGGCGAAGCTGAAAAGGCTGAAATGAATGAATTGAGCGGAGCCGTCTTCGGACGGCTCCGCCTTGCATTGGGGAGACAGGGATACAATTCAACCGGCGCTTCCGGCAGCTTTGAGAATTGAAGGATTACTGCGCATACAGCCCGAGCTTCTCCACATATTCCTCCAGGCACCAGTGATTGTCGGTCATCACGCGGGCGGCGTCCACGCCGACATAGCGGAAATGCCAGCTCTCGGCCAGGAAGCCGGTGAGCTTTTGCTTGTCCTCCGTGAAGCGGACGACGAAGCCGTATTCGTGGCAGTGCGCGTGCAGCCACTTCTGCTGCGCCGTGCCGGAGAAGGACACGCCGGGCACGGTGATGTCGAAGGCGAGGCCAGTCTGGTGCTCGCTGGCGCCCGCGGGCGCGACGGTCTGATACGTCGCCGAGAGGCAGCGCTCCCGGCTCCAGCTGGGGTTGCTCTTGCGGTACTTGGCCACGGACTGATCCACCAGCGCCTGCTGGTCGCTGTACTTGCGGTAGGCGGAGGAGATCTGGAAGCCCGTCACGCCGTCTGCAATGGCAGCCTGAAGCATTTTCCCCAGCGCATCTACGGCCTCGCGGTTGGCCTGTGTGCCCGCGTATTTGACCTTGACCACGTCGGAGGAGAGCACGTCCTCGATTCTCACCAGATCGGAGGGAACGTCCTGCCGGGTGAGCGGGTGGTCGCGGTTGACGAGGATCAGCCTGTCGGTCTTGGGCGCCTGATCGGCGGACAGCGCGCCGCCGCCGTAGAGCTTCTCCTGCGTCCTGGCGCCGGCCAGGCCGTCGGCCTGCAGGCTGTTGACCGCCTGGAAGCGGATCAGCGCTTCCTCGGTCGCGCTGCCGAAGACGCCGTCCGCGCTGCCGGTCAGGTAGCCCAGGTCGATCAGCGCGTATTGCAGCAGGCGCACGTCCTCGCCGTTCATGCCCTTTTTGAGCGTGCGCGCGGGCGCGGCGGTCGGCTCCGGCGTGGGCGCGGGCGAGGGCGTCACGCCGGCGGGCGCGGGGGTTGGCGTGGGCGTTTCGGGGATCAGGGCTTCGCCGCCGAAGCCGAATTGCGCGCCGAACGGGGCGTAGACAGCGGGGGTTGGGGTGATCGTCGGCTCGGGCGTGGGCGTGGGCAGAGGCGTCGCTGTCGCGCCCGGCGCGGTGGGGCTGGGCGTCGGCTCGTAGATCGCGGGATCGATGCGGGGCATCAGCGAATTGGCGGCGACGCACAGCACGACGATCAGCACGACGGCGAGTGCGGCAATCAGCACGCGCAGCAGGGGATTGTCCTGCGGCGCACGGCGGGATGAGCGGTTCATGCGTTCTCCTTTGGACATAGCGGGGTTCAGAAAATCCAGCCGCCTGCGTCGATCAGGGCGGTCGCCCATTCGCGAAGCCGGGCGGTGGCGCGATCAAGCGCGGCGCGGTCTGTCACCACGCCGTCGCCCTGCGCGATGCAGACGACGATTTCGTCGTTGATCCACTGACCGTAGTGCAGCGTGTCCTTGTAGTTGGACAGGTCGAGCACCCAGTCCGCCCGGGCGGCAAAGTCGAACACGCGGACGTTGTCGTAGCTGCACAGTGTGTCATAGATCACGCCGCGCAGCGCGAGCATGCTTTCCAGCGTGCCCTTGCTCAGCATGCTCGACCACTCCGCTGCAGAATACGGCGGGAAGAAGAAGTCGAACTGCGTCTGCGGGTGCGCTTCGATGAACGGAAGCACATGCGCGCGCAGATTGGAAAGCGCAGCCTGCACGTCCGGATCCGTGGGGCGGATCGACGTGGGCGGGGTGAAGCGCGCGTTGTAGAGCGCAGCCGGGCCGTACTCGTCCTGGCCGGCCCAGCAGTACATGCTGTCGCGCAGGGAATCGTCCTGCGTCTGGCCCCAGGCGCGCAGGCAGCGCGGCAGGAACGAGGCGAGCACCGAGCGGTTGAGCCAGTACTGCACGTCGTTGAGCAGGCTGTCGTCGTACAGGTACAGCGGCACCTCGCTGCCCGTCTCCTCCAGCCCGGCGATGAAGGAGTACACGTCCACGCCGTAGACGACGCGGCGCAGCGTGTGCGTGTCAAACGCCAGATTCAGCAGCAGCGCGTGATTGTACGCCGTGCCGGCGGAGGTGCAGAGCTTGATGAACCGGCCGCCGAGCTGCTCGTCCATCTGCGTGGGGCGGAAGTTCTCCGTGACCGACGTGCCGACGATGGCGCTGTCGTAGTCGTAATGCCTCACAATGCCGGCGTTGGCGTAGACCTGTGTGGTCCTGTCGATCGGCGGCAGGAAGCGTTCGGCGCGGCGATAGATCTGGAAGGGATCGACCGCGATCACGACGGCGCTGATCAGCACGACGGCGGTGACGAGCGCCGCCAGGCACAGCAGCGCCCAGGTTTTTCTTTTCATGGCGTTACCCGTGCGCGGGGCGCTGCCCACGCGATCAGAAGTTGAAATACAGGAAGACGCTGACCCGGGACAGCGACAGCGTGACATACAGGATCAGGGCGACGGTCATCAGCGCGCGCGGCAGCGTCGGCTGGAAGGCCATCGTCTTTTCGTAGGCGTTGCGAAGGCCCAGGCAGGCGCCCAGCGCCAGCGCGAACCACAAGAGCATCAGCTGCGCGTTGAACCGGGAGAGGATGCCGCCGGGCAGCGCAAACGCGGAGACGATGCTGCTGCGGATGGGCCCGAAGTCCATGGCGAACATCGCGCGCAGGATGGACAGCGCGTCGGTCAGGCTCTCGGCGCGGAAGAAGACCCACGCGATCATCACGAACAGGAACGTGAGCATCCATTGCAGCGCGGGGTGCAGCGCGTCGAACTGTTTGCGGCACAGGCGATAGACGACGCTGGCCACGCCGTGCAGCAGACCCCAGAGCAGGAACATCCAGCCCGCGCCGTGCCACAGGCCGCTGAGCAGGAAGACGACGAGCAGGTTGATGCAGGTGCGCGCCGCGCCGCGGCGGCTGCCGCCCAGCGGGAAGTAGACGTAGGTGGTCAGGAAGCGGGAGAGCGTGATGTGCCAGCGCTGCCAGAACTCGCGGATGTTCAGGCTCTTGTAGGGCGAATTGAAGTTGAGCGGCAGGCGGATGTTGAACATCAGCGCCACGCCGGTGGCCGTATCGCAGTAGCCGGAGAAATCGAAGTAGAGCTGCAGCGTGTAGCCCAGCGCCACGCACCAGGCTTCGGGCGTGTTGAGCGCGCCGGCGGCCTTGAAGCCCGCCTCTACGGCCGCGCCGAAGGTGTCGGCGATGATGACCTTCTTGAACAGGCCCAGCGCCAGCGCGTACAGCCCCGGCGCGAAGTTGTCGAAATTGAAGCGGCGGTTTTGGCTGTCGGCGAACTGGGGCACGATCTCGCTGTGCAGCACGATCGGGCCGGCGACCAGCTGCGGGAAGAAGG
>JBJEYK010000158.1:0-6223 GCA_051886775.1 Candidatus Ventricola sp.
GCCTGCTTCTCCGGCGCGCTCATCGGCCGCGGACGCCCGGGCGCGGGGATGCTGCCCGGCGCGCTGCCCCCCAGCGACACGCTCCCCTCTCCATTCCTGGCCGACCCGAGCATCCATGTGCTCACCTCGGCCAGCGGCGAGGAATCGAGCTGGTACTACGACAGCGAGCATCTGTCCACCGGCGCGGTGTCATACTTTGCCTCCGCGCTCTCCAGCGGGCTGGGACTGTACGGCACGGCGGAGGCGGACATCGACGGCGATGGGCGCGTCACGCTTGCGGAGCTTCACCGCTATCTGCGCGTAGCCGTCCCCTCCTCCAGCAGCCAGCTGCTCTCCGCCAACGCCGACGCGCTGACGCTCCCGGTCGCGCATGGCGCGATGCTCTCTCGCCCACTGACAGGCTTTTCCTACGGCGCATCGCTGCTGTCCGCCGCCGATCCCGTGCTCGATTTTGCGTTCACCGCCGCGCAGGAGGGCGTGGGCGTGCAGTACAGGCTGGTCGATTTCGCGGACGGCTCCTGGGACTGGGAGCACGCCAAGACGTTCCTCGACGCGGGCGACGACGCAAGCGGCGTGCTCGTCCCGGGGCGCAAGACGCGCTCCCTCGCGCTGGAGGGCGTCCTCCCCGGGGACAGCGGCTACCTGATGCTGCAGATCTTCTCCGTGCTGGGCAGCGAGCTGACGCTCTGCTCCGAGCGGCTGATCGCCGTGCAGCCGCAGACCGATGCCGCAGCCCTGACGCTGGACACGCGCAATGTGCTGCCGCGCCCCGGCACGCAGGAGCTGCCCATCGACGTGAAGCTCGATGTCCCGGCGGAGCTGACGGTCTGCGTCTATGACGCGGAGGGCGCTCCCGTGCGCCGCATTGCCAGCGGGCAGCTGACGCGGCCTGCCGCGGACGGCGTCACCCACCTGTACTGGGATGGCCGCGACGAGGACGGACAGCCAGTGGCCGACGGCTTCTACACGCTCACCGCCGAGGCGCGCGTCGGCTCCGCCCGCGTGAAGGCGACTGCCGGCATCCGGGTCGGCTCCTGAGCCTAGAGCAGCGATCTGCGGAACGGCAGCACCCGGCAGATGCCCATGCCCATCTGGCGCAGCACGTCCTCCAGCTCCCGCTCCGCCGCGTCATATCCCGCCCGCGCGCAGTCCGTCAGCCGGGCGACGGCGTGCGCAGTGATCGACGGGGGCAGCGGCACGCGCAGCCTGCCCACGCGCCCGTCCTCCGGCATGCGCTCTCCCGACTGCAGCAGCATGCCGGTCAGCGTCACCGCGTCCGGCTCGCTTCGCGCGGACGGGCATGGCTCGATCACCAGCACGCGCTGCGCACCCATCAGCAGCAGCTGCCGGCATGCGAAGGGAACATCCTCCACCGGGAGCAGCGCAGATCCCATCCAGGTCACCGGCGGCAGAAACGGCGGCAGCGTCACCGCCGCGCGCGCGGCAAAGCCAAGGGATACCTGCATGCCCATCTGCGCGCCCCGCTCCTGCCCGTAGACCCGGGTGGAGAAGATCACCCGCTGGCCCGTCTGCGCGCAGCGGCACAGCAGCATCCCCCGGCGCGGGCACAGCGGCATCAGCTGCTGCCCCAGCTGCAGCAGCAGCAAGCGCTCCACGCCGCGCCCGCTGCCCAGCGCCTGGCGCCCCCGCTTCAGGCGCAGCCCCGAGAGCACGCCCATGCGCGCAATCCGTCCCCCGGCGGCAGCGGCCTGCCCGACGGCGCGCGAAAGCCCCTGTGCGTCCCGCCCGGAGAGTACCAGCGCTGCCGGCCACGCGCCCGACTGCATGCCGCACACGGCATACGGCTCGATGCCGCGCTCCATCAGCGCCTGCACAACCCCGACGGACGCCGCGGCATAGACGCCCGTCCCCATCATCACCACGCCCAGCTGCACGCCTTCGCCCCCTTTGGACACCCGCTCATTCAGTATATGAGCGGGAAAAGGCGGATAGAAAGTTTTTCTTTCTCTTTTCCTGTGTGCGGATTTATGCTATAATGGCTGTGGTCATTTTTTGTCGAAGCTTGAAAGGAAGCCATTCATGAATTCCAAACGGATCAAATCCTCCCGTCCGGCCCGGAAAAAGCGCCGCTCGCTGCGCCGCGTCCGCCCGCGCAAGGGGACGCTGACGATGCTGCTTTTGCTGGCGGCGCTGGTCGTCGTGCTGATCCTCTTTGCCCCCGGGCTGGAGCTGACACCCGCAGCCAACGTCTCCGGCACGCAGGTCGACGCGCAGGATGTCTCCACCGGCGACGCCCGGCTGCGGATTTCGGAGGTCATGTCCTCCAACCGCACCGCCTTCCCGGACGAGACCGGCGCCTTCCCGGACTGGATTGAGCTGACCAACACCGGCGGCGATCCCATCCCGCTCAAGGGCTACGGCCTGTCCGACCGGGCGGACAAGATCACCTTCGTCTTCCCGGACATCACCCTCGCCCCGGGCGAGCACCTTCTCGTCTTCGCCTCCGACGAAAACAAGAACACCGCCGGGCAGCCGCTGCACGCCAAGTTCAAGGTCTCGTCCTCCGGCGACACGCTGTTCCTCTTTGGCAGCGACGGCATCGCCTTTGCTGAGCTGGCCGTGCCGGCGATGGATCACAACATGAGCTACGCGCTCATCGACGGCGGCGAGTACATCATCACCGAGCAGTACACCCCCGGGTACGACAACACGCAGGAGGGCTATGCCGCCTTCCGCGCCTCCACCGTGCTGGAGGCCGGCGCGCTGGTCATCAACGAAATCTGCGCCTCCTCCATCACCACGCTGCGCGACGAGGACGGCGAGTACCCCGACTGGATTGAGCTGCACAACACCTCCTCCCGGGCGATCGATCTGTCCAATTACGCGCTGAGCGACAGCCCCGACAGCCTGGTCAAGTGGCGCTTCCCGCAGGGCACGGTCATCGAGCCGGGCGGCTACTACGTCGTCTTCGCCTCCGGCAAGGATCGCCCGGCCGCGGAGGGCAGCTGGCCGCACGCCAGCTTCAAGCTCCGCTCCAACGGCGAAACGGTCATCCTCTCCGACATCCAGGGCCGCATGCTCGACCTGGTCACCTACGACCTGCTCGAGGCGGACACCTCCTGGGGCCGCGACGAGGAGGGCGGCATCGGCTTCAAGCGCTTTGCACAGCCCACGCCCGGCCTGCCCAACACCCGCATGGGCGAGGTGGCGATGGACACCGCGCTGTGCCTTGCCAACACCTCCGGCCTGTACATCACCGAGGTCATGACCGGCAACAAGAGCGTTGTCGGCCCCGGCGTCAAGAATCCTTACGACTACATCGAGATCTACAACATGAGCGGACAGGCCGTCAACCTCAAGGGTTACGGCCTGTCCGACAACATCAAAAAGCCCCGCAAGTGGCAGCTGCCCGACATTACGCTTGAAAACAACAGCTATCTGGTCATCTACTGCGACAAAACGCAGACGACCAAGAACGGCGTTTACTATTTTACCAACTACAACCTGGCCAAGGCCGGGGAGACCGTGTGCCTGTCCGACCCCAGCGGCAAAATCCTGGACAAGGTGGTCGTGCCCCAGCTGTACGACGACATCTCCTTCGGCCGCACGCTCGGCCAGGCGGGTCTGTTCTATTACAGCGATCCTACGCCCGGCGGCGCGAACGGCCAGGGCTTCACCGGCTTTGCCGAAAAGCCCGCGTTCAACGTGATGGGCGGCCTGTATGAGCGCCCGCTCGAGGGCGACGGCGGCGTGACGCTGACGGTGCCGGCCAATTCCGTCGTCCGCTACACGACCGACGGCTCCGACCCGACGGAAAGCTCCACGCCCTACACCGGCCCCATCGAGGTGCGCAAGAACACCGTCATCCGTGCGCGCGCCTTCCGCGACGGTGTGGAGCCCTCACAGATCGTCTCGCAGACGTATCTGATCTCGGTCTATCACACGATGCCCGTCGTCTGCCTGACCACCGATCCCGACAACATGTGGAATGAGGACACCGGCATGTTCGCCGATGGCCCCACCCTCGACCGCGACGCCCAGGAGCGCCCGTGGAAGAACGCCACCTACTGGCAGAAGAACTGGTTCGGCGGCTGGGTGGAGTATTACGACGAGAACGGCACGCAGCAGCTCTCCCAGGGCATGACCTTCCGCGTGATGGGCCAGTACTCGCTGGACATGCCGCAAAAGAGCCTGTACATCAAGGCCGACGGTCAGTACGGCAAGAACACCTTCTCCTATCCCCTGTTCGAGGATCGCCCCTACGCCGAGTACGCCAGCTTCGTGCTGCGCAACGGCGGGCAGGACGGCCTGTTCTCCCGCGTGATCGACGGCATGCAGGCGCGGCTGATCGATCAGGCCGGCTCCAGCGTCGCCAACCAGGCCTGGAAGCCCGTGATCGTCTACATCAACGGCGAATACTGGGGCCACTACAACATGCGCGAGCGCGCCGGCGTGAAGATGGTCGCCCAGCACGAGGGCTGGGACAACCCGGACGACATCGACATGCTCGAATCCTCCGGCACCAGCTCGTCGCAGATCGTCCAAGGCTCCGCCAAGGCATACAAGGATCTGGTGGAATACGTCGAGAGCCACGATCTGGCAAGCGACCGCGAGGCGTTTGAGTACGTCTGCTCGCAGGTGGACATCGACAACATGCTCGACTACTTCATCTTCGAGTCCTTCTTCGGCAACACCGACCCAGGCAACATCCGCTTCTACCGCAACGCCAAGTCCGGCGACGGCAAGTGGCGCTATCTGTTCTACGACAGCGACTGGGGCTTCTTCAGCGTCACCGGCAGCAAGGGCAAGCTGATCGGCGGCGTGGAATACGTCCTCAATCCCAAAGGCATGGGCGACCAGAAGATCAAGTCCAACGTGCTGCTGCGCCACCTGATCAAGGTGCCCGAGATTCAGGACCGCTTCCTCACCCGCTACGGGCAGTACTTCCAGACGGTCTTCACCACGGAAAACCTGACCAATCTGTTCAACCAGATGATCCTGGAGATCAAGCCGGAGATGCAGATGCACATGCAGCGCTGGGCCGCCGAGGTGCACCCGAAGGTCAGCTTCGACCAGCCCAAGAATCCCGAGGGCGGCTACAACTACTGGGTGTCCCGCTGCGAGCGCATGCTCGAGCGCATCTTCCCCCGCCGCCCCTACTACATCTGGCAGGAGATCATCAGCTACTTCGGCCTGACCGAGGAGCAGATGGTTGCCTACTTTGGCCCCTGCCCGGCCAAGCCCGCTGATTGATGGGTGTGCCGCGCGGCGGCGCCCTTCATTCGATATCAACAACAACTGAGGAGGAACAATCCCAATGAACAAGATCATCAACGACGCTACCGTCAACGAGTGGTTTGCCCAGCAGATGGCAAGCCTCACCCCGATGAAAATGGTGCTGGCGCTGGCCATGGGCTTTGTGGTCGGCCTGATCATCGCGCTGGTCTACCGCAAGGCCTTCCGCGGGGTGCTGTATTCCCCGTCGTTCGCGACCACGCTGATCATGCTGTGCATGATCACCACTCCGGTCGTCATGTGCATCAAGTCCAACATCGCGCTGTCGATGGGCATGGTGGGCGCGCTGTCCATCGTCCGCTTCCGCACCGCCGTCAAGGATCCGCTGGACACCGCCTACATGTTCTGGAGCCTGACGATGGGCATCCTGCTGGGCGCGGAGCTGTACACCATCGCGCTGGTGGTCGTCGCGGGCATCTCCATTGCAATGCTGGCCATGGCCTTCTTCCGCCTGCGCTCCCCGAACACCTTCCTGCTCGTGGCGCACTACGACGCCGAGGCCGAGGAGGCTGTGATGGAGTTTGTCCGCCGCATCAAGGTGCAGCGCCTGCGCAGCAAGACCGTCACCCCCGGCGGTGTGGAGCTGACCGTCGAGGTGCAGCTGCGCGAGCGGTTTGACATCGTCAACAAGCTGCTGGATACCCAGGGCGTGCACAATGCAACCCTGATCGCCTGCCAGTCCGAAGCGGGCAACTGACCGGCATAGAGCATAAGGAGCACCCCTATGATCACACGCAACATCCCGCTGCGGCACGAGCTGAAGTACTTCATCACCCCGGCGGAGCTGGGCGTCCTGCGCGGCGTGCTGACCCCAGTGATGCAGCTGGATCCCAACGGAAACGAGCACAACGAATACCACATCCGCTCCCTGTACTTCGACACCATCAACGACAGCGCGCTGGAGGAGAAGATCGCGGGCGTGGGCAACCGCAAGAAGTACCGCATCCGCATCTACAACTTCTCCGAC
>JBJEYK010000159.1:0-6193 GCA_051886775.1 Candidatus Ventricola sp.
GGTCGTCTGGCCGGAGGAGGGCCTGGGCTTCGGCATCGACGGCTGCTTCATCCCGTCGAACGCGCCGCACGCGAAGAACGCCAACGTCTTCCTGGAGTACCTGCTGCGCCCGGACGTGGCCTCCATCTGCGCCCAGTGGCAGTACTATTGCAGCCCGAACGCCGCCGCACAGGACGTGCTGCCGGATTGGTACAAGCAGAACCCGGTGTTCAGCGGCATCTATGACCGCATCGGCGACGCCGAGTATGTCAAGAACCTCCCGAGCGAGGACGAGCAGAAGTTCCAGGACATCTGGACGACCTTCAAGCTCAGCCTGTAAAATCTCGATGCAAGGCTGCTGACGCATCGGCTGGAGCGCCGCTCCTTAGCGGCGCTCCCTTTTCAGGAAAGCCCACGGGAAGCATGCTGTGGGCTTTCCTGAAAAGAGAAAGGCCGCGCTGTCACGCGCGGTCGGATCATCAGCAAAACACGAAACAGTCTCCGGGGATGTATGAAGGGGCCGCAGCCCCTTCATATGATACCCGCAGGACCGGCTTTGCCGGTTCGAGGAGCGGCTGCAAGCCGCTTCTGATATCATTTGGAGTGTGCCCGAAGGGCGCGCGAAAAATGATGTCTTCTCGTTTCCCTTCCGATGCTAGGATGCGACAGCAGACTTGCATCGCCATGATGCTATACCAAAGGACGTGATTGCATGATGCTGATTGCCGGGGGTACCGTCGTCGATCCCGAGCAGCGGACGTGCACGAAGGCGGACGTGCTGCTGGATGGTGGCGTCATTGCCGCTGTCGCCGCGCCGGGCACGCTGGGCGCGCCGGAGGGCGCACAGGTGATCGATGCCTCGGGCTGCTATGTCTGCCCGGGCTTTATCGACCCGCACGGCCACATCGACGGCGATGTGCGCACGGGCGAGCTGTCCCTGTGCCAGGGCGTGACCACCAGCGTGGGCGGCAACTGCGGCTTTTCCCCGCTGGACATCGGGTGCTTTCTGTCGGCGCAGTCGGCCTTCCCCATTCACCAGGCGGAGCTGATCGGCATGTGCGCCCTGCGCCAGGCCGTGGGCGTGACCGATCCGTTCGCCGCTGCCGGCGCGCAGCAGATTGATCAGATGGCGCAGCTGTGCCGCTGGGCGCTGTGCTGCGGTGCGGCGGGCGTGTCCCTCGGCCCGGCCTACACGCCCGGCTGCGCGACGGAGGAGATGCTCGCCCTCTGCCGCGAGGCGCGGCGGGCGGGCCGCCCCGTGTCCATCGACACCCGGATGAACGCCATGACCGACCTGCACTCCCTGCAGGAGGCCATCGACCTGGCCCGGGAGACCGGCTGCCGGATGATCGTCTCGCACTTTGTCTATCAGTACGGCGTGGGCGTGGAGGACGAGGCGCTGGCCATGGTGGACCGCGCGCGCGCCGGGGGCGTGGATATGCAGCTGGACAGCGGCATGTACAAGGACTGGTGCTCGTCCATCGGCTCGGCGCTGTTCGAGCCGGAGGTCATGCGCGCCAACGGCATCGAGCTGAATCATCTGCGCGTGCTCACCGGCGAGCACATCGGCTGCGTGCCGGACGCGGCGCTGTACGCGCACCTGCGCGCGGAGCACCCGCACGATGCTGTGGCCGTCAACACGGGTAAGCAGCGCGCGGTCTATGTCATCGCCCGCTGGCCGGACGCGATGATCTCCACCGACACGGGCGCATACCGCCCCGGCGAGGGGCACCCGCAGATCGCGGGGAGCTTCCCGCGGTTCCTGCGCGAGATGGTGCGCGAGCGCGGGGAGCTGTCCTGGGTGCAGGCCGTGCGCCGCGTGACGCTGCTGCCGGCGCAGGTCTTTGGCTTTGAAAAAAAGGGGCGCATGCGCCCCGGCTGCGACGCCGACCTGGTTGTCTTCGATCCGGATACCGTGGCCGACCGGGCGGACTTTCCCGGCCTGGGCGCGCCGGACGCCGCGCCGGAGGGCATCCGCGCCGTGATCGTCGGCGGCGTGCTGGCCGCGAGAGACGGCATGCCTACGGGCGCGCGGCAGGGCCGGGCGCTGCGTCAGGAGGCTGGCGTCTCGTTGCCGCGCTCATCCTGAATGCGCGTGCCCTCGCAGGTCATCATCAGCATCCCGATGCGCCAGCCGTCCGTCTGATAATAGCAGGGGGCGTCCTGCGGGCCGCAGAGGATATAGGCCTCCTCGCCCGTGCCGCCGTCCTCGTAGAAGCAGGCGACGTGCTGGGCGCTGCCCGTGTCGATGGTCAGCGTCAGCAGCAGGTCCCGGTCCCCGGAGAACGGCTCGATGCCCGCAACCGGCAGGGCGACAATCTGGTTGACCAGCGTCTGATATACCTGCTCATCCGCGCGGCGTCCGTTGACGCTGACCTTGCCCGCGCCGAAGGTGTGGAATTCCAGCTGGCTGTCCTGCGTCTTAATCAGAATCGCCTGGATCTGGCTGCTGTCCAGCTCCGGGAAGAGGGGCGCGCGGTCGTCCTGCGGCGCAGCCTGCACAGGCTCCTGCGCCTGCACGTCCGCCTGCGGGCGCTCTGCCGCCGTGCGCAGCAGCGCCCCGCAGCACAGCAGCGCCCCGCAGCACAGCAAAAGCATGCCCGCCCGCAGCTGCCGCATCGTCCATCCCCCCTTTGTCATGATTGCTGATTATACCCCGGACATGTAGCCGCAGGGCAATGACAATGCAACAAAATTGTGAACTCTCGCATAAAATGGGGATTGTCAGGCCAAGTAAAGTACGCTACAATAGAAATGCTGTGCCGGAGGCCTTGCCCGCCCGGCGCGTTCGGATACATTCCTTTATTGTGGAAATCCTTCTGCAAGGAAACGGTCTCGTGTGCATACTGGCGGGATTCGCACAATTCCGCCGGGGATGCCGCCGGCAGCATGCCGGTTTGTTTGGATGATCATCGCATACGGATGGAGTGTTCCCCCATGGTTTTACAGCATAACACCGCCGATTCCTTCTATCGCGAGCCGCTGGGCGCGCTGAGCGCCGGTTCGCAGGTGCGCCTGCGCGTGGCGGTCTGCGGCCCGGTCGAGCCGGAGAGCGTCACCCTGCGCGTGTGGGACGGACGGGAGCAGCGCTTCCCGATGCGCGCCCTGGGCACGAGGGATGGCAAGCGCTATTACGAGGTACAGGTGGCCGTCAGCGAGAAGCCGTGCGTGTACTGGTATCGCTTTGAGGCCATTTCCGGCGGCAAGACCGAGGTGCTCGGCGCGCCGGACGACTCCGGCTGCGGCGAGGGCCGCATGGGCGGCTCGGTGGATTTTCAGATCAGCGTCTACGATCCTGACTACCGCACGCCGGAATGGATGGCCGACGGCGTGATGTATCAGATCATGGTCGACCGTTTCTTCCACGGCGAGGGCACCGACGCCCTGCTGCACAAAAAGGATCACCTGGGCGTGGAGCTGCACGCGCGCTGGGACGAGATGCCCTCGCTCAACGTCTCCGAAAACGGCGACAACTTCGCCAACGACTTCTTCGGCGGCAATCTCGAGGGCGTGCGCCAGAAGCTGCCCTACCTCAAGGAGCTGGGCGTGACGGTGCTCTACTTCAACCCCATCTTCTGCGCGCGCACCAATCACAAATACGACACCAGCGACTACATGCAGGTCGATCCCATGTTCGGCGACGAGGAGGCGCTGCGCCGCCTGTGCGCCGACGCCAGGGCGCTGGGCATCCGCGTGATGCTCGACGGCGTGTTCTCCCATGTGGGCGACGACAGCGTGTACTTCAACCGCCGCGGCACCTACGGCGAGAAGACCGGCGCGTACCGCGACCAGGCTTCGCCGTACGCCAAATGGTTCACCTTCAAGCAGTGGCCCGACAGCTACGACTGCTGGTGGGGCTTCCGCACCCTGCCCAACGTCAACGAAATGGACGAGGACTTCCGCCGCTATGTCCTCACCGGCGAGGATGCCGTGGTCAAGCACTGGGTGCGCCAGGGCGCCAGCGGCTGGCGGCTGGATGTCGCCGACGAGCTGCCCATGGACTTCCTGCGCCAGCTGCGCCGGGAGGTCAAGTCCGTTTCTCCCGACGCGGCGGTGCTCGGCGAGGTCTGGGAGGACGCCAGCCACAAGGTCGCCTATGGCGCGATGCGCTCCTATGTGCTGGGCGACACGCTCGACAGCGTGATGAATTACCCGCTGCGCGAGGCGCTCGTCGCCTTCCTGATGGGACGCAAGGGGGCCGGCGCGGTGGTGACGGAGCTGAGCGCGCTGCAAAGCAACTATCCCAAGCCCTTCCTCTACGCGCTGATGAACCTGATGGGCAGCCACGACCGCCCGCGCATCCTCAACGTGCTCTCCGGCAACGACGGCAACGATCTCCCGCGCGACAAGCGCGCACAGCACGCGCTCACCCAGGAGGAGCGCATGATCGGCGCGCTGCGCGAGCGGATGATGCTGCGCATGATCATGAGCGTGCCGGGCATGCCCTGCATCTACTATGCCGACGAGGCGGGCATGGAGGGCTGCGCCGATCCCTTCTGCCGGCGCACCTATCCCTGGGGCAAGGAGGATCAGCAGCTGCTTTCCTACTATCGCGGGATGATCGCCATGCGCAGCGCCAATCCCGTGCTGCGCACCGGCGAATGCCGCTACATCGCCCCGTGCGACGACGTGCTGGGCGTGATCCGCACGATCTCCGGCGGCAGGGACGCGCTGGGCCGCCCGGCGCACGACGCCTGCGCCGTGACGCTGATCAACCGCAGCGCCCGGCCTGTGGAGGTCTATCTGCCCTGCGCCGACGTGCTGGGCGCACGGGAGCTGCTCTCCGATCAGGATGAGACGGCCACCGAGCGCGCAGGCGCGTTCTCGCTGCGCCTGCCGGGCATGCGCGGCGTCACCTGGTTCGCGCAGTACACCGAAAAGCGGATAGGCGAATGAACAAAATAAGAAAGATGTGAGTTGGAAAATCCTTCTCACATCTTCTTTATGCTGCTGCTGCGCTTGAATGCGCTCTACGACGCCTCCGAGAAGTCGCCGGTGTACAGCCGGTAATACCGCCCATGCTGGGCAAGCAGCTCCTCGTGCGTGCCGCGCTCGACGATGCGCCCCTGCTCGAGCACCATGATGCAGTCGGCGTTGCGCACGGTGGACAGCCGGTGCGCGATGACGAACGTCGTGCGCCCCTTCATCAGCGAATCCATACCGCGCTGCACGAGCGCCTCGGTGCGCGTGTCGATGGAGGAGGTCGCCTCGTCCAGCACCAGCACGGGCGGGTCGGCGACCGCCGCGCGCGCGATGTTGAGCAGCTGGCGCTGGCCCTGGGAGAGGTTCGCGCCGTCGCCGGTGAGCAGGGTGTTGTAGCCGTCGGGCAGGCGGCTGATGAAGCCGTGCGCGTTGGCCAGCTTCGCCGCGGCGATGCACTCCTCGTCGGTCGCCTCCAGCCGGCCGTAGCGGATATTCTCCATCACCGTGCCAGTGAACAGGTGCGTGTCCTGCAAAACGAAGCCCAGCGAGCGGCGCAGGTCGTCCTTGCGGATCTTGGTGATGTTGATGCCGTCGTAGCGGATCTTGCCGTCCTGGATGTCGTAAAAGCGGTTGATCAGGTTGGTGATGGTGGTCTTGCCCGCGCCGGTGGAGCCGACGAACGCGATCTTCTGCCCCGGCGTGGCGTAGAGCTTGATGTCGTGGAGCACCAGCCTGTCCTCGTCGTAGCCGAAGTCCACGCCGTCCATCACGATGTCGCCCTTCAGCTCGACATAGTCGGTCGTGCTGGTGTCGCGATGGGTGTGCTTCCAGGCCCACAAGCCGGTGCGCTCGGGGCACTCGGTCAGCCCGCCGTCCGCCTCGCGCCTGGCGTTGACCAGCGTCACATAGCCCTCGTCCGGCTCCGGCTCCTCGTCCAGCAGGGCGAAGACGCGCTCCGCGCCGGCCAGCGCCATGATGATGGAGTTGGCCTGCTGGGACACCTGGTTGATCGGCTGATTGAAGCTCTTGTTGAGCGTGAGGAACGAGACGAGCGTGCCGATGGTCAGCCCCAGATAGCCGTTGGCCGCCAGCAGGCCGCCCGCCAGCGCGCACAGCACATAGCTCAGATTGCCGATGGCCATGTTGACGGGCATGATCATGCCGGAGATGCGCTGCGCCTGATAGGCGCTCTCGCGCAGCTGCTCGTTGAGCGCGCGGAAGTCCTGCATGGCCTGCTCCTCGTGGCAGAAGACCTTGACGACCTTCTGGCCGTCCATCATCTCCTCGATAT
>JBJEYK010000160.1:0-6183 GCA_051886775.1 Candidatus Ventricola sp.
GTGCGAAGCTGTACTATCTGCGTAATCTGTCCGGCAAAGCCGCCAAGATTAAGGAGAAGTAATTGTGCTACCCGGCCGCCGGTTTTCCGGCGGCTTTTCTTTATTCGAAATCCGGGCGCGCCGCGAACGATTCCGGCTCGCCGGACCGTCTATTGCATGGGGAGGTCAACATGAGCGACGACGTGATCCTGCGCGCGCAGGACGAGCGGATCAACTGGTATCCAGGCCACATGGCGCGCGCCAGGCGCAGACTGGCCGAGCAGCTTGCCCGCGTGGATGTGGCGGTGGAGCTGTGCGACGCGCGCATCCCGCGTGCCACCCGCAATCCCGACCTGGCCGGGCTGACCAGCGGCAAGCGCCGTCTGCTCATCCTCAACAAGGCCGACCTGGCTGAGGAGGGCGAGACGCGCGCGTGGCTGGCGTACTACCGCGCGCAGGGGATCGACTGCATGAGCTTTGACAGCGCGCGCGGCCGGGCCAAGGATGTGATCGCCCGCATCGAGCGCGCTGCCGGCGAGATTGTGGCGCGCTACGCGGCGCGCGGCGTGAAGAAGACCGTGCGCGTGATGATCGTGGGCGTGCCCAACGTGGGCAAATCCACCTTCACCAACAAGCTCAACGGCGCGGCGGTGGCCAAAACCGGCGACCGCCCCGGCGTCACCCGCAGCAACCAGTGGGTGCGCATTTCGCCCTATCTGGAGCTGATGGACACGCCCGGCCTGCTCTGGCCCCGGCTGGACGATCAGGACGACGCGCGGGCGCTGGCCTTCGTGGGCACGATCAACGACCAGATCATGGATCAGCAGATGCTCGCCATCCGCCTGCTGGAAACGCTGCTGACCCTGCGGCCCGAGGCGGCGATGGCGCGCTTCAAGCTGAAGGATCCCGGGATGACCGGCGCGGCGCTGCTGGAGGCGGCCTGCCGCGGGCGCGGCTGGCTGATGCCCGGCGGCGTGGCGGACACTGATCGCGCGGCGGCGGTGATCCTGGACGAATTCCGCGCGGGACGGCTGGGCAGGCTGACGCTGCAGCGCGCGCCCAGGCCTGCGCCCAAGTCTGCCCCTGAGGAGCCTGGCGCCCCTGCGGAGGTGCAGCCGTGAAAAAGGACTGGAACGCGCGATTGCAGGAGATCAGCCAGACCGACCGCGACATCTGGCGGACGGGCCGCGCCTTTGCCGGGATCGACGAGGCGGGTCGCGGCCCGCTGTGCGGCCCGGTGGCTGCGGCGTGCGTGGTCATGCCGCCCGAGCCGCTGCTGCTCTACGTCGACGACAGCAAGAAGCTCACCGAGAAGCGCCGCGAGGCGCTCTACGACCGGATCCTGGAGACGGCGGTCTACGCGCGGGTCGTCCTCGCCTCGCCGGAGGAGATCGACCGCGTGAACATCCTCAACGCGACGAAGCACGCCATGGCGCAGGCCGCCAAGGACGCGCCGTGCGACCTGTTCCTGGTGGACGCCATCAACCGGCTGGACGTACCCGGCGAGGTGCGCGGCATTGTCCACGGCGACGCGCTGTGCTATTCCATTGCTGCGGCGTCGATCCTGGCGAAGGTGACGCGTGACCGCCTGCTGCGCGAGCTGGACGCACAGTATCCGCAGTACGGCTTTGCCCGCAACAAGGGCTATGGCACGGCGGAGCATATCGCCGCACTGCGACAGTACGGCCCGTGTCCGGCGCATCGGCGCTCGTTCATCGGGCATTTCGTGTGAGCGATGGAGTCGCGGATTCGCGGGGCGCTGGGCGAGGTGCGCGCCGAGCAGCTGCTGGCCGATAAGGGATATGCGATTCTGGCGCGCCACGCGGTGTCGCCGGGTGCGGAGATCGACCTCATTGCCGAGGACCGGGGCGTGATCGTCTTCATCGAGGTGAAGACGCGCACGCGTGCGGGCTGCTCGGGGCGCGAGGCGGTCACGCCCGCCAAGCAAAGGCGCGTCTGCAAGGGCGCGATGCACTATCTGATGAAGAACGGCCTGATGCACCGTCAGGCGCGGTTTGATGTGATCGAGATCCAGGGGGAGCGCGTGACGCACATCGTCGACGCGTTTCCGTATCAGGGCCCGGCGTTCTGAGCCGGGCAACGGAGGACGATTATGGCGCAGAAAAACAGGAAACGCATCGCGCTGGCGCTGGTGCTCGTGCTGCTCCTTTGCCTGGCGCTGCTGCTGGGCACGCGGCGCGAGGCGGAGCCGGCTGCGCAGGGCAACCTGCTGAAGAACGGCGATTTCTCCGCTGCCGCCGGCGGCATGCCCGATGGCTGGACGACGGGCATGTGGGTGACCAGCGTGGGCGCATCGTATCTGGAGGCGACCACACTGGAGGACGGCACGACCGCCGCGCTGGTGGAGAACGCCGCCGCGAACGACGCGCGCTTTGAACAGACCGTCGCTGTGCGCGAACGCGCGATTTACAGGCTGACGGCGCGCGTTCGAGCGGAGGGCTGTGATCCCGATACGCTGGGGGCGAATGTGTCCTTTTTGGGCGTATACGGCACCAGCGCGGACGTGCACGACACGGACGGCGCGTGGGAGACGCTGACCCTCTATGCCCAGACGGGCCAGGGCCAGCGCGAGGCGACCGTGTGCGTGCGCCTGGGAGGCTATGGCGCGGAGACGACGGGCAAGGCCTGGTTCACCGACGTCACGCTGGAGCAGGTGCAGACCGTGCCCACCGGGGAGACGGTGATTCTGCTGTCCACGCCGGCCCCGCAGAAGGCGAGCAAGGCGGAAAAGGCCGGTGACAGCCGGGATGCGGTGATCCCGGGGCTGCTGGCTGTGGCCGCAGCATATCTGGTGCTGGCGGCGGTGCTCATGCGCCTGCTGCTCAGCGCGAATGGCCGGGGGCTGCGCCATGGCCGCGTGAAGCTGGCGCTCGTGCTGGGCCTTGCGCTGGCTGTTCGGCTCTGCCTGGCGGCGACGGTGCGCGGATACGGCGTGGACATGGGCTGCTTTGGCGCATGGGCCGGCCGGATGGCCGCGCTTGGGCCGGGGAGCTTCTATGCGCCGGACTATTTCTGCGATTATCCGCCGGCGTATCTGCTGGTGCTGGGGCTGCTGGGCGGGCTGGCGCAGATCTTCGGCGTGTCGCTTGGCACGGCGGGCGGCGAGCTGCTGCTCAAGACCGTGCCCATTGCCTGCGACCTGCTGCTGGCCGTGGCCGTCTATCTGGCGGCGGAGCACGCGGCCGGTGAGCGCGGCGCGCTGGGCATGGCAGCGCTGATGGCGCTGAACCCCGCATTTGTGATCACCGGCGCGTGCTGGGGGCAGATCGACTCCGTGCTGGCGCTGCTGCTGGTGGGCGTGCTGCTGCTGGCCCGGATGGGCCGGTGGGAGCTGGCGATTCCCGCGTTTGCGCTGGCCGTGCTGACCAAGCCTCAGGCGGGCCTGCTGGCGCCGCTGGGCGTGGCCGCGCTGGCGCGCGACCTCGTGCGGCGCAGGGAGGCGCGCAGGCCGGCGGCCCTCGGCGTAGGGCTGGGACTGCTGGCGACAGCGGCGATCGTACTGCCGTTCTCCGCAAGCCAGACCTCCACGCTGTGGATCGTGGACAAATATGTCGAGACGCTCTCCAGCTACGACTACGCCACGCTGTCCACCGGCAACCTGATGTACCTGCTGGGCGGCAACTGGGTGAGCAATACCACGCCGGTGCTGGGCGGGATCACCTATGGCCAGCTGGGCATCGCGCTGATGGTGCTGAGCTTTGCCTTTGGCATGGCCGTGTACCTGCGCGGGCAGGGCCGCAAGCGGCTGATCCTGGCCAGCGCGGTGACGATGCAGCTGGTGTTCGTGCTGGGCAGCAAGATGCACGAGCGCTATATTCTGTCGGCGCTTGCGCTGCTGCTGCTGGCCTATATCGAGACGGGCGACGTGCGCGTTATGGCCTCCTGCGTGCTCTCCAGCGCGGCGGCTGCGGCGAATATCGGCGCAGTGCTGGCCTTCGAGCACCTGATCGCGCCGAACGAGTGGCTGGGCTACACGCTGGGCGTCGTGCAGCTGATTGCAGCGGCGCTGACGGTTTGGGCGTGCGTGAGCCTGTCGCTGGGGCGCGCGCCCGTGCGTCTGCCGGAGCGGCGCGCGCAGAGCGCGGAGGAAGGTGCGGCGGCCCGCAGCGAGGATCGCCTGCGCGACGAGCTGCTGCACGCGCGGGATTACCGCCTGCACATGACCCGTTGCGACTGGATCTCTATGCTGGCGATCACGGCGGTGTATGCCGTGGCGGGCTTCTGGCACCTGGGCGCGACGAGCGCGCCGCAGCAGGGCTACAACTCCACCGTCGCGGGGGAGCAGGTGGTCATCGACCTGGGCGAGCGCTGCGAGGGCTTCCACATCTATTATTACGGCGGCGTCTCGGACACGCAGTTCTCCTTTGCCGTATCCGACGACGGCGTGACGTTTACGGACGAAACGGCGGCGCTGTTCGACCGCGGCGAGTGCTTCAAGTGGCTGGCCGTGCGCACGCCGGTTGTCGACGAGGACGGCGTCGTCACCAGCGCGACGGGCGGCATGCTGCCCTTCTCCGGACGATACATCCGGGTGACGTTTGCCGGCGCGGCCTCGGCGCTGTGGGAGGTTGGCGCGGTGGATGGCAGCGGACAGGTGATCCCGGCTGTGTCGGCTGCGGCCAGCGGCGCGCTGGAGGGACGCGGGGCGGACGCCTCCGCGCTCATCGACGAGCAGGACACCGTGCCGGATAAGCCTTCCTATTACAACAGCATGTATTTCGACGAGATCTACCACGCCCGCACGGGCTACGAGCATGCGAATGCGCTGCACGCCTATGAGACGACGCATCCGCCGCTGGGCAAGGTGTTCATGAGCTGGTGCATCCGCCTGATGGGCATGACGCCGTTTGCCTGGCGCTTTGCCGGAGCGCTGACCGGCGTGCTGATGATCCCTGCGATCTACCTGCTGGCGCGCCAGCTGCTGGGCTCGACGCTATGGGCGGCGCTGTGCGCGCTTCTGCTGAGCGCGGACTGCATGCACTTCACGCAGACGCGCATCGCAACGATCGACTCGTTCCCGGTGCTGTTCATGATGCTGATGTTCTGGTTCATGGCGCGGTGGATGAAGATGAGCTTCTATCACCAGCGGCTGCGGGATACGTTTGTGCCGCTGGCGCTCTCGGGCGTGTGCATGGGCCTGGCCATCGCCAGCAAGTGGATCGGCTGCTACGGCGCGGTCGGCCTGGCGGTGCTGTTCTTCATGCGGTTTGCACAGCTATGGCGTCAGGGGCTGTACGCCCGCGCGCATCGCGACGAGCACCCGGCCTTCGCCCGCGCGGCGGATACGTTCGAGCGCAAGGGCGTGCAGACGCTTGCGGCGTGCTGCGTGTTCTTCGTGGCTGTGCCGGTTGCGATCTATGTGCTCAGCTACATCCCATATCTGCGCGCCTATGGCGAGGTGAAGTGGAACCTGCGCACGCTTGGCCGAATCTGGGATGCGCAGGTCCTGATGTTCGATTACCACAAGAACCTCGTCGCGGAGCACTACTTTGCCTCGCCCTGGTACGAGTGGCCGCTGATCGTCAAGCCGATGTGGTATTACAACGCGGACTTCAAGGGCGCAGGCATGGCCTCGTCGATCCTTGCCTTTGGCAATCCGGCGGTTTGGTGGACGGGTCTGGCGGGCATGCTGTTCGTGCTGGGCGCAAGCGTGCGGCGCAATCTGCTGCCTGCGCTGGGCGTACTGCCGGGGCGGGAGGATCCGCTTGACCGCGTGCTGCCGGTGATCGCGGTGGGCTTCCTCTCGGCATATCTGCCGTGGGTGTTCGTTTCGCGCCTGACGTTCATCTATCACTACTTCGCCAGTGTGCCGTGGATCATCCTCGCTACGGCGGTGATGCTCATGACGCTGGAGCGGCGCAGTAAAAAGGCCGCCAGTGTGCTGGCAGCGGCGCTGGCTGTCGCGGCGGTTGCGCTGTTCATCGGCTTCTATCCGCTGGCCTCCGGTCTGGAAGCGCCGCGTGCATGGTGTGATGCGATGAGCTGGTTTGACCGGTGGATGTGGTACTGATTCATTTCTGATCTCTGATATCGATGTGCGGGCGAAGCAGATGGGCTGCTTCGCCCGCCTTTGTCGTTTATCGGCGCGAAAAAATCGACGGAAGACGATTGTTTTTTCGAAAAACGTGTTGACAAACGATGTTCAGGCGTGTATAATACATCAAGTCGCCGCGAGCGAGGGAC
>JBJEYK010000161.1:0-6182 GCA_051886775.1 Candidatus Ventricola sp.
GTGCTGGGCTATCCGTATCAGGAGGTTGACGCGGTCTCCAAGTCCATCCCCTTTGAGCTGAACATGACGCTCGAGCGCGCGCTGACGATCTCGCCCGAGCTGAAGAAGCATTACACCGAGAACGAGCGCGTGCGCAAGCTCATCGACATGAGCCGCGCCCTGGAGGGCATGCCCCGCCACGCCTCCACCCACGCCGCCGGCGTGCTCATCACCGACAGGCCCGTGACCGAATACGTCCCCCTCCAGCGCAACGACGAGGTGATCACCACCCAGTTCCCGATGGGCACCATCGAGAAGCTCGGCCTGCTGAAGATGGACTTCCTCGGCCTGCGCACGCTGACAGTCATCCGCGACGCGCTGGATCTGATGCGCGAGGCCGGCGTGGACATGCGCGCCGAGGACATCCCGCTGGACGATCAGGCCGTCTACGACATGATCTCCGAGGGCGAGACGGACGGCGTGTTCCAGCTGGAATCCGGCGGCATGCGCGCGTTCCTCGCCAACATGAAGCCGCAGAACTTCGAGGACATCATCGCCGCCATTTCCCTCTACCGCCCCGGCCCGATGGACTCCATCCCCCGCTATATCGAGGGCAAGAACAACCCCGACGCCATCCGCTACCTGCACCCCAAGCTCAAGCCCATTCTCGATGTGACCTACGGCTGTATGGTCTATCAGGAGCAGGTCATGCAGATCGTGCGCGATCTGGCGGGCTACTCCTATGGCCGCAGCGACCTCGTGCGCCGCGCAATGGCAAAGAAGAAGCACGACGTCATGGCCAAGGAGCGCGAAATCTTCATCAACGGCCTCGAGGAGGACGGCCGGGTCGTCGTGCCCGGCTGCGTGCGCGGCGGCGTGAGCGCCGAGATCGCCAGCCAGCTGTTTGACGAGATGACGGCCTTTGCCTCCTACGCGTTCAACAAGTCCCACGCCGCGGCCTACGGCGTGGTCGCCGTGCGCACCGGCTGGCTCAAGCGGCACTATCCCGTGCAGTTCTTCGCCGCGCTGCTCAATTCCGTCTCCGGCGACAGCGGCAAGGTCGCGGGCTACTCGCAGTACTGCCGCAAGCACGGCATCCCGCTGCTCCCGCCGGACATCAACCAGTCCGTGCGCCGTTTCTCCGTGGGCGTCAGCGCCGAGGGCGTGCCGGGCATTCGCTTCGGCCTGGGCGCGATCAAGTCCTGCGGCGACAAGGCGATCGACTCCATCATCGAGACGCGCCGCCAGGGCGGCCCCTTCCGCGACATCTTCGACTTCTGCCAGCGGCTCTCCACCGACCAGGTGAACAAGCGCGTGGTCGAGTCGCTGATCCTCGCAGGCGCATTCGACTGCACGGGCGCCAGGCGATCGCAGCTGATGGCCGTGTACGAGGCCGCGCTCGACGGCGCCAGCCGCACCCGACGCGACAACATCGCCGGGCAGATGTCGCTCTTTGGCGAGGGCATGCTCGAGAGCGTCAACCCGCCGCTGCCGGACGTGCCGGAATTCAACCTGCGCACGCGGCTGAGCTTTGAAAAGAGCGTGACCGGCCTGTACATCACCGGTCATCCCCTGAGCGACTACACCGCCGCGCTCGCCCGCATGAGCATGAGCACCTCCGCCCTTGCCGAGCTGCTGGAGGGGCCGGATCACGGCCTTTCGCACGACGGCGAGCGCGTGCAGATGGGCGGCATCCTGGTGGAGGTGCGCCAGAAGGCCACCCGCGCCGGCAACCTGATGGGCTTTGCCACGCTGGAGGACCTCACCGGTACCATCGAAGCGCTGGTCTTCCCGAAGGTGCTCGAGCGCGTGAGCACCGAGCTTGCGCCCGACACGGCGGTCGTGCTCTCGGGCCGGCTGTCCATCCGCGAGGAGGAGGATCCCAAGCTGCTTCTGGACACGGTCGAGCCGCTGCTGACCAACGCCGAAATCGACAGCGCCGTGCAAAGCGGCACGCTCACCCCCGGCGCCGCGAAGGAGCCAACGCTCCCTGGCAAGACCCTGTATCTGCGCCTGCCCACGGACAGCGCCATCCAGCTGGTACGCCCCGTGCTCGCGCGGCACAGCGGCCAGGCCGACGTGGTGCTCTACATCGAGGCCACCGGCGCAAAGCTGCGCGCGCCCGCATCGCTGCGCGTGCGCCCGACGAAGGCGCTGCTGGATGCGCTGCGCGAGCTGTTGGGCAGCAAAAACGTCGTGCTGAAATAACCGGACATCACAAAACGGCTGTCAGGAGCCAGCTCCGCATGCCGGGAAGCCGCAGCTTCCGGTATGCGGGTGTTCTCTCCTGACAGCCTCTGTTTTTGGGTTCGGAAGGGATTCCCGCGGGCGCAGCGCCGCGCCCTATGGACGGATCACCGGCCCGTGATGCGATCCCACAGGTCGCCGAAGTCGTCCGCCAGCTCGTCCAGGCCAGTCGCCTTGGCCAGGCGCTGACCCAGGCCCTTGACCTGGCCGTAGAGCGTATCGTCGTCGGTGATGGAGATTTCCGTCAGATTGCTGTCCACCTTCTGCACAGCCTGAATGATCATCTGCTTCATCCGATCGTCGAGGCCCGCATTGTACTGGTCCTCAAACTCGACGGCCACGAGCACGCGCTCGTTGCTGACCACGACCTCCGCGTCGTCGATCTCGCTGATGCGCTCAACCTCGTCGGCAATCTGCTCGGCCAGCCTGCCGGCCTGCGCCGGGGTCATGCCTGCGGGCGCGGCGGTATTCGTGTCGTTCGTCCCCATCAGGCCGCCGTTCATGCCGCCGTTCATGCCGCCGTCCATCGCCGGGGACGTCTCCGGCGCGATCGTCGCAGCGGGCTGCATGGACGGGCTACCCGTCACGATGGGAGCAGCGGTCGCAGTGGTGCCGCTGGCATTCGCCGCGCAGCCGCCAAGCGCCAGGGCTGCCATGGCTACGCACAGCAGCGTCAGAATTTGTTTTTTCACTGGATGGTTCGCCTCCTTGGCGATATTGTGTGCCGCCGAAGGAGAAAGAACACGCCGATTTCGAGGAAATTTCTGTCACGGCTCGTAGAACGTACAGCCGCCGATGAACTCACGCAGGATCGACGTGGGCGGGATCTCGCGCTCGTCATTGCAATCGAGGAAGTAATTGAGGAATTTGACCAGCCGCCGCGCGCGCACATAGTACGGGCTGTCCTGCGCAATGCCCTGAAGCAGCGGATAGGCGTACTTCTTGAGGACGGCGATTTCGTAGAGCAGCGACGAATTGAACATCACGTCCGCCCGCTCCTGGAAGGGGAAGATGTATTCTTCCTCGCCCTCGCGCACGCTGTCCCACATCTTCAGCGTATCGATGGCGGCTGTGTCGCGGCTCATGTGGTCGCGCACCATGCGCCGAAGCAGGCGCACGTCGGTGGTGCGGATGCGGTTATGGCAGTCGAGATTGAGCTGCGTGAGCGCGCTGACGTACACACGGAACTTCATTTCACTGGGAATGTCCTCGCTCAGCCTGTCGTTCAGGCCGTGAATGCCCTCCACGATCAGAATCTGATCCCCGGTGACAGCCAGGCGCACGCCCTGCGCCTCGCGCTGCTTGGTCTTGAAGGAATAGCGCGGAAGCTCGACCTCACGCCCGGCCAGCAGGTCGACGAGCTGCTCGTTGAACAGCGGCACGTCGATGGCCTCCAGGCATTCCAGGTCGGGCTGGCCGTCCGGCCTCAGCGGCACTTGGCCCCGGCTGCGATAGTAGTCGTCCAGCGAGATGGCCACCGGCCGTTTGCCGCTCACGCGCAGCTGGATGCCCAGGCGGTTGGCAAACGTCGTCTTGCCGCTGGAGGACGGCCCCGCGACGAACACCACACGCGCGCCCCGGGCGACAATGCGCTCGGCAATCTGCGCGATGGCGCGATCCTGAAGCGCCTCATTCACGCGGATGAACGTGCGCGCCTCGCCCCGGGCGATGATGTCGTTGAGATCCGCCGCCGTCTCGCATTGCAGGATGCGCGAGCACTCGTTGGCCTGCGCGTAGGTGCGCATGAGCTGCGGGCGCTCTGCAAAGGGCGCCGGCGGGCCGGACAGCGTTTCGTCCGGCAGCAGCAGCACCATGCCCGGGAAATAAAACCGCAGCGCAAAGCTGTGCACCGCGCCGGTCGAGGGCGCCATGTCGCCATAGAAGTACTCGCTCAAGCCGCCGCAGGTGTACACGTCGAAATAGTCAAAGGGCCGATAGCCCAGCAGACGCACAGTGTCCTCCTGGCCCTGCTCGCGGAAGTAGTCGATCGCGTGCTCACGCGTCCAGCGGGATTTGACGATCGGCAGATCCTGCGCGGCAATCTCGCGCATCTTCGCCTCGATCCGGTGCACGATGGCCGCCGTCAGGCTCACGCCCTCCACGTTCATATACAGCCCGTGGCCGATGCTGTGCTCAAAGCGCACCCTTGCGCCGGGATACAGCGCGCGCATTGCCAGCAGCACAAGCAGCCGCGCGCTGCGCTCGTAGACCCTGTAAGCCTCCTCATGTTCCATGCGTCAAGCCTCCTTTTCTCTGCCCGCCGGGCAGCGCAATGCCGCCCCGAGCGAATACACACGCAGCCGGACAGGCGCTCTCCCCATCCGGCTGCTGCATCTCAGATATATGCCGCCGCGCTCCTGCCCGCCAGCGCGCCGGTAGAAAACGCGATCTGGAGGTTGAACCCTCCGGTATGCGCGTCCACGTCGAGCACCTCGCCCGCGAAGAACAGCCCCGGCGACAGCTTGCTCATCATCGTGCCGGGCACGATCTCCTGCACCTGCACGCCGCCGCGGGTGACGATCGCCTCCTCGACGGGGCGTGTGCCGTCGATTGCAAGCGGCAGCGCCTTGAGCATCGCGGCCAGGTGCAGCCGCTGCTCGCGGGTGATCTGGTTGATCGGCTGCTCGGGCGACAGGCCGCACAGCGAGGCGAAGACCGGCCCCATGCGCGCGGGCATGAGCGCGGTCAGCACCGAAGACAGCTGCCTGCGCACGTTTTCGGCAAACTCGCGCTGAAGCCGCTGATCCATCTGCTCTGCGGAAAGCGCGGGCTTCATGTCCAGCGTCACGCTCACCTGCGACAGCTCCTCCGGCAGATGGCTGCTCAGCTCGATGATCAGCGGGCCGCTGACGCCGAAGTGCGTAAAGAGCATCTCGCCCAGCTCGTCGTAGAGCTTCTTCTTGCCGACGCTTGCGCGCACGCGCACGTTTTTGAGCGACAGCCCCTGCAAAAGCTGCGGCCACTTCTCCCCGATCGTCAGCCCCACCAGCGCGCCGCGCAGGGGCGTGACGGTGTGCCCATTCTCGCGGGCAAACGCGTATCCGTCGCCGGTCGAGCCGGTGGAGGGGTAGCTGATCCCGCCGGTTGCCACGATGATAGCCTTTGCGCGGAGCACGCCGCCCTCCGCAAGGGCAAGCGCATAGCCGCCGTCCGCCTCGCGCGTCACATGCGAGACGGCGGTGTTCAGCGCCACCTGCACGCCCGCCTCCCGCAGGCCGCGTGCGAGCGCGCGCGTCACGTCGCTGGCCTTGTCGCTTGCCGGAAAGACGCGCCCGCCGCGCTCCACCTTCGTGGGCGTGCCGAGCGTCTCCAGCAGGGCGGTCACGTCGCTGTGGCCAAACTGGCGGACGGCGGCGTTGAGGAACCTGCCGTTGCGCGGCACCTGGCGGAAGAAGTCCTCCGCGTCGGCGGTGTTGGTCACGTTGCAGCGGCCCTTGCCGGTGATGTATATCTTTTTGCCGAGCTTTTCGTTCTTTTCCAGCAGCACGACCTGCGCGCCCGCCCAGGCGGCCTGCAGCGCAGCCATCATGCCCGCCGCACCGCCGCCGATGACGGCGACGTCAGGCCTTGTCTTTTCCAACGTAGACCCTGTACTCATCCCAGATCCCTTCCATCAGGCGGAAATGCTCGCTCAGCTCCTCCTTGCGGCGCAGGCCGAGCGCGACGATCAGCGCGTTGATCACCGACAGCGGCGCGGCCATCGAGTCGACGAACGAGGCCATGTCCGTGCGCGCGGTGAGGCAGACGGTGCTCGCCGCGCAGATCGGGGACATCGGGCCGTCGGTCAGGCCGACGACCTGCGCGCCGCGGGCGCGGGCGAAGCCCATCGCCTCCAGCGTGCGCGTGGAGTAGCGCGGGAAGCTGATGCCAAAGAGCAGGTCGCTCTCGTTGATGCGGCTGATCTGCTCGAACACGTCGCCGCTCGCCTCGGAGACGATGCGCACGTTGTCGAAGAT
>JBJEYK010000162.1:0-6171 GCA_051886775.1 Candidatus Ventricola sp.
GGGGTGATCTCGTTGCGGAAGGACTTGCCGATCTGCGCGATGCCCGCGGGGAGCTTTTTGCGGGTGGAGCGCATCACGTTCTGGAAGTTGACGAAGATGCCCTGCGCGGTCTCCGGGCGCAGGTAAATCTCGCTCACGGAGTTCTCCGTCACGCCGGCGTGCGTCTTGAACATCAGGTTGAACTGGCGGATGCCGGTGAAGTCCTTCTTGCCGCAGGTCGGGCAGACGATGTCATGCTCGGCGATGTAGCTTTCCAGCTGCTCGTTCGTCCAGCCGTCGCCGGTCTCCGCGCCGCCGGTGAAGTCCTCGATGAGCTTGTCCGCGCGGAAGCGGGCCTTGCAGGCCTTGCAGTCCATCAGCGGGTCGTTGAAGCCGCCAACGTGGCCGGACGCCACCCAAACCTGACGGTTCATCAGGATCGCGCTGTCCAGGCCGACGTTGTACTTGTTCTCCTGCACGAACTTCTTCCACCAGGCGCGCTTGACGTTGTTCTTGAACTCCACGCCCAGCGGGCCGTAGTCCCAGGAATTGGCCAGACCGCCGTAGATCTCGCTGCCCGGGAAGATGAAGCCGCGGCCCTTGCACAGCGCGACGATCTTGTCCATGGTGACGCTCTGATTCTCTGCCATGATGCACTCCTCCTCTGTCTGCCGGGGTATATACGCAAAGGAACCGCGACAGGCAGCGCCCCCGAATCCGCCGCCTGCGTGGATTCAAGGGACGAAAGATAGCCTTCCGCGGTTCCACCCTTGTTGACGCGCGGTGCGCGTCCACTTTTGATTCACTTGATTCGCTCCGGGATGCCAACCCCATCAACGCGAGCTGCACGGATATCATACTAAAGAAGCCGGGGTTTGTCAAGCGTTTCCGCGATGAATCCCCGCGTGCGGCCTTCTGCCGCTCACGCGCATCATGTGCGACAGCCGCCGCCCATCCCACAGCAGCACGCCGGTGGACGCAGCCAGCTCCCGCGCGCCGCGTGTAAACTCGCCCGGGCAGATGACGGCAGCCTCGTCGCAGCCGTAATACTGCGCGCCGGCGTACGCCTCCTGCACGGCGAAATTGCCCACGCTGCCTGCGTAGTTCTTGCACTGAATGGCGTAGCGCTTTCCGTTGCGCTCGGCCAGGATGTCCACGCCCTGGTCGCCGCTGCCCTTGGTCAGGCGGACATGGCGGAAGCCGTTGTCCGAGAGCACCTTGGCGACATACGCCTCAAATTCCGGCCCGTCCAGCCGCAGGCAGCGCTGCGCACGGTTGCGCCGCCCGGTCAGGCGCCTGCGCAGCCAGATAAGCGGCACGGCGATCCCGCGCAGCAGCCCCCCCAGCAGCCAGCCCAGCCCGCGCAGCGCGCCGCGCACAAGCGCCAGCAGCAGGCGCAGCGTCCCCATGCCCGCGCGCGCGATGCCCTCGCACAGCGCGTCGATCAGGGAGAGCAGGCCGCCGAGCAGTGCGGCAGGCAAACTGCGTCGCTTTTTCCGTCTTGCCAATGCGATGCCTCCGTCAGCGCCCGATCAGGCAGGCCACCGCGTGCGCGGAGATGCCCAGCCCCTCGCCCTCGAAGCCCAGGCGTTCGGTCGTCGTGGCCTTGACGTTCACGCAGTCCGGGTCGACGCGCAGGTGCGATGCGACGTTGTCCCGCATGCGCTCGATATAGTCCTTGAGCTTGGGCCGCTGGGCGATGATGGTCACATCGACGTTGCCCACCTCAAAGCCCTTCTCCCAGATAAGCCCCATGATGTGATCGAGCAGCTTGCCGGAGTCCGCGTCCTTGAACGCGGGATCGGTGTCCGGGAAGTGGCGGCCGATGTCGCCCATCGCCGCCGCGCCCAGCAGCGCGTCGGTCAGCGCGTGCAGCACCACGTCGGCATCGCTGTGGCCAAGCAGCCCCTTCTCATAGGGAATCTCCACCCCGCAAAGGATGAGCCTGCGTCCCTCCACCAGGCGGTGTACGTCGTAGCCGTGGCCAATGCGCATGGCCGTTTCCTCCTTCCTCGCCTCGCCGCGGCGGATCAGCACCTGAGCGGCAAGCAGCATGTCCTCCGGCGTGGTCAGCTTGATGTTTTCCGCGTCGCCAGGTGTCAGGCGCACGGTGTGCCCCATCCACTCCAGCAGCGTCGCGTCGTCCGTGGCGCGCTCCGCACTGCCTGCATAGCGTGCGTGCGCCTGCCGGATGAGCGCAGCGCCAAACGTCTGCGGCGTCTGCACGGCACGCAGGCCGTCACGCCGGGGCGTGGACAGCACGCAGCCGCTTTCATCCACCTGCTTGACCGTGTCCTTGAGCGGCACCGCCGCCACGCCGCTGCCAAAGGCCCTGGCGCTCCTGATCGTCGCTTCGATCACCTCGCGCGTCACCAGCGGGCGCGCGCCGTCGTGGATGGCGATGATCTCCGCCTCCGGGGCGCACGCTGCCAGCCCACGGCGCACGCTCTCCTGTCGGTCCGCGCCGCCCTCGACCACGGCGCAGGCGCCCAGGCCCGCCGCGTCCAGCAGCGCGCGCAGCTCGCTCATGTCCTCCGCACCGGTAACGACGACAATGCCCCCGTCAAACAGTCCGCTGCGCGCAAACGCGCGCGCCGTGCGCACGATAATCGCCTCGCCGCACAGCGGATAGAGCACCTTGTTGCGGGCAAGCCCCATGCGCGTGCCGCGCCCCGCCGCCACAATCACCGCCGCGTTCATCCGATGTCCTCCTCGCCGCCGATCAGCTCGTACATGAGGCCCGCGTCGTCCTTGCGCACCGTCTCAGCCACGCGCAGAATGCGGTAGCGCGCCAGCTTTTCGCCAAAGCGGATCTCCAGCACGTCGCCCTCCTTCACCTCGCTGGACGGCTTGGCCGCCTTGCCGTTGATCGTCACGCGCCCGCCCTCGGACGCCTCCTTCGCCACGGTGCGCCGCTTGATGATGCGCGACACCTTGAGGTACTTGTCCAGTCTCATGATGGTTCTCCCTCCTGATCAGTCAATTGTCTGCTGCGCGCGGCCTGGAGGCCAGCACTGGCAGGCAGCACGCGAACGGATAGATGTATCGCCCGGCCATCACCGGGCCGAGCAGGAACGTGCCCCACAGCATCACGGGCAGCAACGCCGCCGCAAACGCGCGCCAGCGCCCCCAGTAGGCCTCGCGCAGCGCAAGCCCCAGCATCAGCCACACGATCACGCCCATGTTGAACAGATAGCCGAGCCCCGGGATCTGCATCGCCCCCTGCGCGCCGAAGCGCCACGACAGCGACGCCAGCACACGCGGAAAGAGGCTTTGGCTTTTGATCCGCTCGAAATCGCACCAATCGTAATACTGATCCGAAATCCCGAGCTGGAGATAATAGCCCGATACGCCGTACCGGCTGTATGGATAGAGGAACGAATAGGTGTGCATCAGCACCGCGTCGAAGTAGTCCTTCGGGCATTTGCCGCCCACGGACAGATAGACGCCGACGTACCTGCCCGGATCGGCCAGCAGCCGCGCGGTGTCGAATTCAAACTTGACCGGGTCGGAGATCGTCGGGTCGTACAGCCGCCAGCTCTCGCCGGGCATCAGCTCGTCGATGGCCTGGCGCTCCTGCTGCGTCAGCCGATCGCCGTGCAGCACGCGCGCGCGCGCCAGCTGCTGAATCGGCCAGGAGAGCATTTCGCACAGGTCGCCCGGCTCAGCGTGTGTCGCCGCCTTCAGCGCGCCATTCCCCGCCATGCACAGCGCGGCGGACAGCGCAAGCGCGCCGCACACGCGCAGCGCGCGCCGCCGGCACAGCAGCAGCGCCAGCACGATGAACGCAGCCACGGCGTAAATCGCGTTGTTGCGCAGGAGCATCATGCCCGCGCCGCAGAGCACCAGCATCGCCATGCGCCGGGGCGTCAGCCCTGCGCCGGTCAGCTGCTCGCGTGCAAGCGCCAGCGTCAGCGCAAACAGCCCGGCGAACAGCACGTCCTTTGTCGCGCAGACCGCCATGCACATGTGCAGCGGATACAGCGCGAAGAACACGGCGCTGCGCCGCGCCGCCCGCGCCCCGCTCTGCCGGGCGATCGACGCGCAGCACGCCGCAAAGCACGCCGCAAGCCCCGTCATCTGCAGCGCGGTATACAGCGCCGCGCCCAGGTTGATGCAGCCCAGCGCATGCCCCAGGCGCACGCACGCGCCAAGCAGCAGCGTGTGCAGCAGCGGATGGTGCGTGGAGTACTGCCCGGTGAACGCCTGCTCCAGCTGGAACGGCACGTCGTAGGCAAACGCGCCGGGGAACGTGACGGCGAACATCGGCACATAGCACAGCAGCATCGCCGCAAAGGCGCGCCGCGCGCTGAAGCGTCCCTCACTGCCAGCCCGGCTCCCTCCGTCCCGTCGGAACGCCAGCCACAGCGCCGCCATCGCCGGAACGAGCAGCAGCGCCGCAAGCGCCAGCGCGCGCGGCGGATCGCTTGTGCCCATGTGCTCCGCCTGCCAGCCAAAGGCGGCAAGGAGCGCAAACATCGCGCCGCCCAGGACGAGCACCGCGCGTTTTCTGGCCATCTGCGCCGCCTCCCTTCTCTTGCTGCTATCAGTGTATCACAGCCGCGCCGGGGGATCAATGCCCCGCGCACGGGTTTTGCGACTGACCGCGCCGCATCGGGCGCATTCTTTTCCCCTTCTCAACATATTTCTGCCACATTTGTCCCCTATAATGAGGGCACAAAGGATGAAGCAACGCTTCCTCCTTTGCAGAGCCTTCGCTCTTCCCCCTCCGTGCGAAGGCAAGAATCTTCCTTTTTCTTCCCTTCCTCATTTTCCCCTTCCAATGAAAAGCGCCGCGCTGGTTTCCCCCCAGCCGCGGCGCTTTTCGCGCGGCGGCGCAAACGACAAACCGGCACGCTGCCGGCGGCATCCCCTCCAAGGGGCTGTGCATTTCGCGGCATCGCGCACAAGCCCGTCGCTTGGCAGGCAGATGGATACATCAAAAAAGCGAAGCAGCTGCTCCGCTCAGTCATTGCCTGATTCGCCCTCCTGCGTCTCCCCCAGCTGGGCCATAATCGTCTGATAGAGATACGGCGCCTTCTGCGGCCAGCGCGCGCAGAAGCGCTTGGCCTGCGCCTTGGTCGCCGCGGTGAGCGTCATGGAGAAGATTTCCTCGCCGGATTCCAGCGCGCGCAGCGTCACCGCGTAGCCGCTGCCGCTGCGCTCATAGTCCGCAGGCATTTGCAGCTCCTCCCGCACGCGGGTGCGCCAGGCCGTGCCGTTCGCGCTGAGCTTCTCCTGTTGGGAAGCGCGGATGCGCGGGGCGAACAGCTCCATGCTCTGCCGGCCCTCCGGGGTGAGGAAGAGCAGCGTGCCCTCCAGATGGCGCGTCTCCCGCACGAGGCCCGCCTCCCGCAGCCCAGCCAGCGCCAGATAGAACTGAAACTGGCTTTCCAGCCCGGTCTCCACCACGAAGCGCAGCAGCTGCTCCTCCGTGCAGCCGCCCAGCCGATCCAGCGCGCACAGCAGGACGAGCTTATCCTCTTCCTCCGTTGCATGTGCGTTGAACACGAGCTTGCCTCCCTTCCGCCGGTCGATGCTTTACGCTTCGTCGGCGTCGTCCTTGACCAGATAGCTGTCCAGCTCCTTGAGCAGGTCGTCGCAATCGTCGCTGTAAATATCCATGCGGATCGGACGGGACAGGTCGATGGAGAAAATGCCCAGGATGGACTTGGCATCCACCACATAGCGGCCGGAGCGCAGATCCATATCATAGGGATAGCGATTGACAAGGCTCACAAAATTCTTGACGTGATCGGTCATCATCGTCAGACGGATATTCACAGATTTCATTGCACATCATCCTTTCGTTTCTGTGTGTATTATACCCGAAACCCTCTGCGAATGCAAGCGCAAGCCCGTCGGATCGTCCAACCAATTCTTTTCGGAAAAAATGGAAAAAGGGGTTGACTTTTCGCGAAAGACGATGTATACTGTATTTCGTGCTTGGGGTCTTAGCTCAGCTGGTCAGAGCGCCACGTTGACATCGTGGAGGTCGTAGGTTCGAGCCCTATAGACCCCACCAAGCCAGCCGGACTTGTCACCCGGCAAAAGAAGATCGGAGTATTCCGATCTTTTTTTATGCCCGTTCGGGGTCTATTGGGCGAGAATGGGGCGGGAGTGAATGACAGCCCAGTGGGCTGTCAGAGCCGCCCTGACCGACGAGCGTCGAGCGAGGAGAAAGAGCCCTAT
>JBJEYK010000163.1:0-27521 GCA_051886775.1 Candidatus Ventricola sp.
CAACGGCGTCGATCCGCTGGAGATCATCGACCAGTACGGCGCGGACGCGCTGCGCTTCTCACTGGTGATGGGCGTGTCCCCCGGAAACGACATGCGCTTCTCCACCGACAAGGTGGAGTCCGCCCGCAACTTTGCCAACAAGATCTGGAACGCCAGCCGCTTTGTGCTTATGAACCTGGGCGATACGGCGGAGAGCCTCACGGGCAAGACGTTTTCCGCGGCGGACAAGTGGATCCTGTCCCGCCTGAACGACACCATCCGCGAGGTCACCGCGCACTTTGAGGACTATGACCTCGGCCTGGCCGCGCAGAAGATCTACGACTTCGCCTGGAGCGAGTTCTGCGACTGGTATATCGAGCTGGCCAAGGTCGGCCTGGCGGGCGAGGGCGCCGCGTCGACGCGCGCCGTGCTGCGCCATGTGCTCATCGCGCTGCTCAAGCTGCTGCATCCGTTCATGCCGTTCCTCACCGACGCGGTGTACCGCCATGTGCCGGGCACCGAGGGCACGATCATGCTCAGCAGCTGGCCGCAGACGATGGAGGGCGACTTTGCCGAGGCCGCGCGCGAGATGGAGGGCGTGATGGACGTGATCCGCGCCGTACGCAACCTGCGCGCGGAGATGAACGTGGCCGTGGGCAAGCGCGCGCACCTGATCGTCCGCCCGAAGGACGGCTGGCTGCACGCGATGCAGGGTGCGGCGGACTACCTCACCCGCATGGCCTGGGTCAGCGAGATGACGCTCCTCTCCGACAGCGAGGCAGCGCCGGGCAAGACGGTTTCGGCGGTGTCCGAGGCGGCGGAGCTGTTCATCCCGCTGGGTGATCTGGTCGATATCGACAAGGAGATTGCCCGCCTGGCCAAGGAGGCCGACAGCCTCACGCGCGACATCCAGCGCGCCGAGGGCAAGCTGAGCAACCCGGGCTTCCTGGCCAAGGCCCCTGCGCAGCTGGTGGCGCAGGAGCGCGAGAAGCTGGAGATCACCCGCGACAAGCTGGCCAAGGTCAGCGCGCGCATCGACGACCTGAAGAACATGTAAAGCACAGCTGCGGGCGGAAGGCTCTCCGCCCGCAGCTTTTGAAAACCGCGTCCCTTTGGGCACGGAAGAAGGGGGCATTGCCTCATGACCGAACAGGAGGCCATCGCACGCATCCACAGCGTCTACCCGACGGGGAAAAAGCACGGCGTGGAGAACATGCGCATGCTCATGAACCGGCTGGGCAACGTGCAAAGCGCCGTGCCGACGATCCATGTCGCCGGCACCAACGGCAAGGGCTCGTGCTGCGCGATGATCGAGCGCGTGCTGCGCGCCGCGGGCTATCGCACCGGGCTGTACACCTCGCCCTATATCGAGCGCTACAACGAGCGCATCCGGCTGGACGGCGCGCCCATCGCGGGCGACAGGCTGGCCGCGCTGGTGGAGCGCGTCTGGCCGGCGGTGCAGGATTGTGAGCGCTGCGGCGTGCACGTCACCGAGTTTGAGCTGGGCACAGCGCTGGCGTTTGCGGCGTTCGAGCAGGAAAGGGTGGATGTGGCGATCATCGAGGTCGGCCTGGGCGGACGGCTCGATCCGACAAACATCATCCATCCGCTGGCCTGCGTGATCACCGAGGTCGGCATGGATCACATGCAGTACCTCGGCGGTACGATCGAGGAAATTGCGCTGGAGAAGGCGGGCATTCTCAAGCGGCGGGTGCCGGTCTCGCTGGGGCGGCAGGAGAAGGCCGCGCACGGCGTGCTGCTGGCGGCGGCCAAGGGGCTGGATTGCCCGGTGATCGCGCTGACGCCGGAGAACGTGCGCGAGACGGCGGACGACGTGACCTTTGACGTGAGCATGAGCAGCGAACATCTGCGCAATCTGACCGTCTCGCTGCGGGGACGCCATCAAGCGGAGAACGCCTGCGCTGCGCTGGGCGCAATCGACGCGCTGCGCAGGAGCGGCCTGTGCATCCCCGCGTCGGCAATCCGCGCAGGCATGGCGGAGGTGCGCTGGCCGGGCCGGCTGGAGCGCTTTGGCCATGTGCTGCTCGACGGCGCGCATAACGACCCCGGCGTACGCGCACTGTGCGCCTATCTGGACGCCTGGCTCCCGCGGGAGCGCATCGTGCTGCTCTCGGGCATGATGCAGGACAAGGAGGTCGCCAAGATGACCCAGCGCCTGAGCACGCGCGTGCGCCGTGTAATCGCCACTCAGCCGGATGTTCCCCGCGCGATGGAGGCCAAAGCGTTGGCCGACGCGTTTGCCGCCTGCGGCGTGTGCGCCGAGGCAGTGCCGGATCCCGCGCAGGCGCTGGAACGCGCGCGCGCGGCTGCCGGGCCGGAGGGCGTGGTGGTCGCGGCGGGCTCGCTGTATCTGATCGGCGCCATCCGCACGCTGCTGCGCAAAGAAAAGGAGTTTGCCGATGTCATCTGAGTTCAATCACGTCAGCGTCATGCTGGAGGAAACGGTCGACCTGCTGGCTGTGCGCGAGGGCGGCGTCTATGTGGACGGCACGCTCGGCGGCGGCGGGCACAGCGCGGAGATTCTGCGCCGCCTGGGCGGCACGGGCCATCTCTACGGCATCGACCGCGACAGCGACGCATTGGCTGCGGCCACGGCACGCCTGGGCGCCGCGGGCAACTTCACCGCGATCAAGGGCAATTTCCACGACGTGAAGGCGCTGCTGGCCGAGCGCGGCGTGACGCGCATCGACGGCATGATGGTCGACCTGGGCGTGTCCAGCTATCAATTGGATACGGCGGAGCGGGGCTTTTCCTATCACGCCGACGCTCCGCTGGACATGCGCATGGATCGCGACCAGCCGCTGACCGCGCGGGAGATTGTCAACACCTGGCCCAAGCAGGAGCTGGTGCGCATCCTGCGCGACTACGCGGAGGAGAAGTGGGCTGTGCGCATCGCCGACATCATCCTGGAGCACCGCCAGCTCGCCCCGCTGGAAACGACCGCCGATCTGGTGGCCTGCGTGGACGCGGCTATCCCCAAAAAGGTGCGCATGCAGGACAGCGGCCACAGCGCAAGGCGCACGTTTCAGGCGCTTCGCATCGCCGTCAACGACGAGCTGGATCCGCTGCGCCGCGCGCTGGAGGATATGGTCGATCTGCTCTCTCCGGGCGGCCATCTGGCGGTGCTCACGTTCCACTCGCTGGAGGATCGCATCGTCAAGCAGACGCTGCGCACGCTGGCCAATCCCTGCACCTGCCCGCCGAGGATCCCGGTGTGCGTCTGCGGCAAAAAGCCAGTGGTGCGCGTGCTGGGGGGCGGCGGCATCAAGCCGGATGCCGAGGAAATCGCACGCAACGCGCGCTCGCGCAGTGCCATGCTCCGGGGGTGTGAAAAGCTGTGAGAAGAAAAGACCGGGAGATCGCCGAGCCTGCGCGCATCGCGGACATTCTGCGAAGGTGCCCGGCGGCGTCCTTCGCCTTTGCGGGGGGCGCGCCGTACGTCGTGCCGATGAGCTTCGGCTTTGAGGAATCGGGCGGACGCTTCACGCTGTACATGCACTGCGCGTGCGAGGGCAAAAAGCTCGAGCGCATGCGCGCCGACCCGCGCGCGGCGTTCGCCGCGTTCACCGGCAACGCGGTGCATGGCGAGGGAAACGTGGCCTGCGCCTACTCCACGTCGTTTGACAGCGTGTGCGGCGAGGGCGTGCTGCGCGAGCTGGCGGGCGAGGACAAGCGCCGCGGCCTTGTGCGCATCATGGCACAGGCTGCTCCGGGGCATGCGTTCACGTTTGACGACGCCGTGCTGGAGAAGACCTGTGTGCTGGCGCTGGACGTTGAGCGGATCAGCGGGAAGCACCATGATTGACTGGCTGATGGAAAGGGCGCTATAAAGCCGCTTCAGCATTCTTAAGCCGCATCACAATTTGATCGATTTCACAGGAGGAAGCGCCATGCCCCGCCTTTATATCGTCGCCACGCCGATCGGCAACCTGTCCGACCTTTCCCCGCGCGCCATCGAGACGCTGAAAAGCGCCGACCTGATCGCCGCGGAGGACACGCGCGTCACCCGCGCGCTGCTCAATCACTTCGGCATCGCCACGCCCTGCGTCTCCAATCACCAGCACAACGAGGAGCAGCGAGCGGCCTCGCTGCTCCAGCGCATGCTGGAGGAAGACCTGTCCGTGGCGGTCGTGACTGACGCGGGCACCCCCTGCATCAGCGATCCGGGCAGCGTGCTCGTGCGCGAGGCGGCGCAGCTGGGCATTGAGGTGCTGGCCGTGCCGGGGCCGACGGCGATGGCCGGCGCGCTTTCGGTCAGCGGGTTTGACACGCGCGAGTTCGCGTTCTACGGCTTTCTGCCCCGGCAGAAGAAGGAGCTGCGCGAAAAGCTGCTCTCGATGAAGCGCAGCGGCGTGCCCATCGGCGTGGTGCACGAGTCGCCGCACCGCGTGATCGAGCTGGTGCGCACCGTCTGTGAGACATTGCCCGGCTGCCGCATCTCCGCCAGCTGCGACCTGACCAAGCTGCACGAGAAGACCATCCGCGGCACTGCCGGAGAGGTGCTCGCGCTGCTGGAGGCCAACGAGAAGGCCGAGAAGGGCGAATACTGCCTCGTGCTGGACATGGCGGATGCAGAGCTGCCGCCGGAGCCGGTTAGCTCCAGCGTGAGCCTGGAGGCGCGGCTGTTTGAGGAGATGCTGTGCGGCGCGGATTTGCGCCAGGCGGGCGAACGCCTGATGGAGCAGGGAGAGAAGCGCAACGATGTCTATCGCGCACGCACGAACGTGCAGCGCTTTTTCCAGGACATGATGGAGAAGGCAAACGATGAATGAGATGAACGAGACGATCCGCGTGCTGATGGAGCGCAAGAGCGTCCGCCAGTTTGTGCAGGAGCCGATGCCGCAGCAGGACGTGGAAACCATCCTCGATGCCGCCGTGCAGGCGCCCAGCGCCGGCAATATGACCCTCTGGACGATCATCCATGTGACCGATCCGGAAAAGAAGCGGCAGCTGGCCGTCAGCTGTGACAACCAGCCCTTCATCGCGACTGCGCCGCTGGTGCTCGTCTTCTGCGCGGACTACCGCCGCTGGTTTGAGCTGTTCAAAACGCTCGATCTGGGCGAACCGCTGCGCATGCCGGGCGAGGGCGACCTGATGCTGGCGATGACCGACACGATCATCGCCGCGCACGCCACCGTCGTCGCCGCTGAAGCGCTGGGCTACGGCTCCTGCTACATCGGCGACATCCTGGAGAACTGCGATACCCAGCGAGCGATCCTTGGCCTGCCGGAGTACGTCAAGCCCGTGTGCATGGCCGTCTACGGCAAGCCGACGCAGAGCCAGATCGACCGCAGAAAGCCGCCGCGCTTTGCGCGCACGGAGGTGGTCTGCGAAAACACCTATCAGAAAACGACTGCCAAGGAGATGGCCGGGCGTCTCCAGCGCCGTCAGGGCCTGGACGACGAGGTGTTCGACCGCTGGCTGACGGCCTTCGCCAAGCGCAAGTGGAACTGCGACTTCAGCCGCGAGATGACGCGCTCCGCCGCGCAGATGATTCGCGAGTGGAACGAGGGCAAATGACCGGCATGATTCCGAAAAAGGCCCGGGAAGATGTAAAATGTGCTTGACATCTTCCCGGGCCTGTGCTATGCTATGGATGTAAAGCATGCTTGACTTTTTCGAGGCGAGGTGACGACCATGAAAAACCGGCTGGAGGCGCTGCGGCGCGAAAAGGGCATCCGTCAGGAGGATTTGGCGGCGGCGCTGGGCGTATCGCGCCAGACTGTGATTTCTCTGGAGAAGGGGAAGTACAATCCTTCGCTGGCGCTGGCGCTGAGGATCGGGCGGTATTTTGCCATGCCGATCGAGGAGATCTTTGACGATTCGGACGAACAGGAGGGCGTGTAAGATGAGCAATGAGGAAAAGACCGCTGTGAAATGGAAGCTGGCGGATTCCAAAAAGATGACGATCATGCTGTATGCGGGGATCATCGCGGCGCTGCTGGGCATGCTGGCGGGCTTCCTGCTGCCGGAGGAGCAGCACATGGCTACCCGCGCTGCGGGCTTTGTCACCGGGCTGGGCAGCGCCTTTGCCGCAATCGGCGGCGGCGTGCTGCTCTGGCATCGGATCATCGGCGAAAAGAGGGCGCGCGAGAGTGCGCTGGCCGTGGGCGATGAGCGCGGTCAGGCGGTTGCCTACCGGGCGCAGAGCGCGACGGCCATTGCCGCGGTGCTGTGCCTGGCGGCGATCATCGCCGTGGCCGCCGTGCGCGGGGATACGCTGTATATGGAGCTGGGCACGGTGATGTGCTGCCTGCTGTGCGGCGTGAAGCTGCTGGCCTGGCACTGGTACAACAAGCGGATGTAATGGGAAATCCAAACGCGATGGGGCTGTCAGGATGAGAATCCAGACCTTTCAAGCAAAAGCTGAGAATTTGTATCCCAGGGCTTCAAGGGGCTGTCCGAAAAGCCCTTTGGCGGGGGAGAGCTTCAGGCGCAAAAAATCCAATGATTCTCAGAAGAATTGCTGCTTGGAGCGTTCAGGCTTCGCTTGACAGCCCCATTCTTGCCACACGCTGCCCGGCGTGCTATAATAGCTCTATATGCGACAGAAAACGCGATCGGTGCGAAGGATGGGACAGCATGCTGGCTAGGAGATTCAAAAGGGATAAGGATGAGCAGGACGGCAAGACGCTGAGGCAGGATGGCTTCAGCGCACCGGTCATTGGCGTATCGCCGCGCCCCTGGCATGAGGCGGACACCGCAGCGCAGGCAGGGCCTGTACCGCAGGCGGGGCCTGTGCCGCAGGCGGGGCCTGTACCGCAGGCAGGACCTGTGTCCCGGGCGGGCGCTGCCCGGGAGCCTGCGCGGGCGGCCTGGCAGGCGGCCTGCGCGATGGTGGGCCGCCGCGTGATCGACTTTGCCGACAACGGCGACGGTACGCTGACCGCCGTGCGCTGTGTCGATCCCTCGGCGGACGATCTGGATATCCAGTTCGAGGCAGGCGCGTGCCCGGTCACAGCGATTGCGCCCCGCGCCTTCGAGGGCTGCGCAGCGCTGCGCCGTGTGATCCTGCCGCCGGCGCTTACGCGCATCGGGGAAATGGCGTTTTCCGGCTGCGCGCATTTGACGCGCGTGGTGATTCCGGGCAGCGTGCAGCGCGTGGGGACGCTGGCATTCGCCAAGTGCCAGCAGCTGGCGCAGGTGCGCATCGAGCCGGGCGTGCAGACGCTCGGGCCGTCGTGCTTTTCCAAGTGTCCGCAGCTGCGGCGGGTGGACGTGCCGGCCAGCCTTTCGTCGTTCGGCGGCGGCGTGTTCTTCGGCTGCGGGCGTCAGCTGTGCCTATATGGCGCGGAGGGGACGAGCGCGCAGCAGTACGCCCTGTCCAACGGAATCGCGTTCGATTCGCAGAGCTGGCGGGAGGACGAGCACCTCGTCCTCGCTGAGCAGGAGGACGGCTCGCTCGTGGTCATCGGCCCGCGGGAGTCGTCGCCTGAGCGCATCGAGATCCCCGGCGAGCTGTGCGGCCGGCGCATCGTGGCCATTGCGCCCCGGGCGTTTTACGCCTGTGCGACGCTGACGCAGCTGTGCGTGGGCGCCAATGTCCGCGAGATCGGAGATAACGCGTTCTTTGGCTGCCGGGGGCTGGCGGCGGTGTCGTTCGAGCGCGGGCTGGAGCGCATCGGCGAGTGCGCCTTTGCCGGGTGCGAGGGCCTTTCGCAGGTCACGCTGCCCTGGGGCACCGCATCGGTGGGGCGGATGGCGTTCTTCGGCTGCTCGCGCCTGGGCTTTGTGAAGATGCCGGCGACGACGCGCGTGGCGGACTTCGCCTTCGATGGCTGCGCGGACAATCTGCGCGTGTTTGGCGGCGTGAACGCCGGGAGAATGAAATCCCGGTGATCCCTTGAAAGCAGCGCCGGATTTTGCTATACTTATCAGCGTTGTGTTGGGCGGGCAGTGGAAGCATGCCCGCTTTCAAATGGGTTGGAAAAGGGGAAGGGTCATGAAGAGGATCGGTTTCGACAGCGCAAAGTACATTCGGCTGCAGTCCGAGCGCATTCGCGAGCGCATCGCCCAGTTCGGCGGCAAGCTGTATCTGGAGTTTGGCGGCAAGCTCTTTGACGACTATCACGCCGCCCGCGTGCTGCCCGGCTTTGAGCCGGACAACAAGATCAGGATGCTGCTGGAGCTGAAGGATCAGGCGGAGATCGTCATCGCCATCAGCGCAGGCGACATCGAGAAAAACAAGCGCCGCGGTGATCTGGGCATCACCTACGACACCGACGTGATGCGCCTGATCGACGTGTTCCGCGGCTTCGGGCTGTACGTCGGCTCCATCGTGCTGACGCAGTACGCCGACCAGCCGTCCGCAGCGGTCTTTGAAAAGCGCATGAAGGCCTTGGGCCTGCGGGTCTACCGGCATTATCCCATCCCCAACTATCCTACGGACATCCGGCTGGTCGTCAGCGATGAGGGCTATGGCCGCAACGACTACATCGAGACGACGCGCTCGCTGGTCGTGGTGACAGCGCCAGGCCCGGGCAGCGGCAAGATGGCGACATGCCTGTCCCAGCTGTATCACGAGCACAAGCGCGGCGTGAAGGCGGGCTACGCCAAGTTCGAGACGTTCCCGATCTGGAACCTGCCGCTCAAGCATCCGGTCAACCTGGCCTATGAGGCGGCGACGGCGGACCTCAACGACGTGAACATGATCGATCCTTTCCACCTGGAGGCCTATGGCGAGACGACGGTCAACTACAACCGCGACATCGAGATCTTCCCGGTGCTGCGCACGATCTTCGAGCGCATCTACGGCGAGTGCCCCTACAAGAGCCCGACGGATATGGGTGTGAACATGGTGGGCCTGTCCATCACCGACGACGAGGTGTGCCGCGAGGCGTCCCGGCAGGAGATCATCCGCCGCTATTTCAAGACGGCGTGCCAGGTGCGTCAGGGCCTGTCCTCCGCGGAGGAGGTCGGCAAGATCGAGCTGCTGATGAGCGCACTGAAGATCGAGCCGGAGAACCGCGCCGTTGTCCCGGCTGCGCTGCGCGTCGCCGAGGCGACCGGCAAGCCCGCAGCAGCCATTGAGCTGCCCGACGGGCGCATCGTCACCGGCAAGACGACGGATCTGTTCGGCCCGGTGTCCGCGGCGATGCTCAACGCGCTGAAGGTGCTGGCCGGCATTCCCGACGAGATCAAGCTGATCGCGCCTACGGTCATCGGCACCATCCAGACGCTCAAGACCGACTACATGAAGAGCCGCAATCCCCGCCTGCACACGGACGAGATGCTCGTCGCGCTGGCCATCAGTGCCGCCGGCGATGAGAATGCCATGCGCGCCATGCAGAAGATCAGCGCGCTGGACGGGTGCGACGTGCACTCCACGGTCATCCTCTCCACGGTGGACGACGGCGTCTTCAAGAGGCTGAACATGCAGCTCACCTGCGAGCCGACCTACGAGAAGAACAACCTCTATCACAAGTGACGCAAACAAGAGCCGCCCTCTGCCGAAGCAGCAAGGGCGGCGCTTTTTTGTGTACCGCGCACGGCTTTTCATCGCCTGGTCGGGTATTTCTCGAGGGATAGCCGAGGCTGGATCAGCGCATTTCGGCACCGAGGCGCACGTCGACGATATCCAGAATTTCCACATTTCCCGTAAGGCCTTCATAGACATAGAGAAGGACGAGCTTTGGCTCCGCATTCGGCGCGACAGCAGCGGCCTTGCACAGGAAGCAGTGGTTGAAGCCGGCGACGACCTGGCTGCCAAGGTACGAAATGGGCGTGTACGTCACCCCCACCAGGCCCTCCAATGCCTTGCTGAGCAGCGCGGAGGCCTCGTCCGAAATCGTGTTATCCTCTGCGACGCTCCAGCCGCCGGTGATTGGCTCCGCATACGCGCCGGCAGCAGCCGTCAGCATGAGCACAGCCAGAAGAATTGCCGTCATCCATCTTTGCATCGTCATCATATCCTTTCCCTCATGTATGGAGGCCATCTCATCGATGACCATATATTAGACGAAAGAAAGCGGAAAATGGTTCCAGGTTTTTCAGATTTTCTGCTGGTTTGCGTCAGAAGCTGCTTCAGCGGCTAGCCGATGTGCGAAGCAGAAAAAGGCCTGGGGGAGAGCGTCCCCCAGGCCCAGAGGCATCCGGGCGCTTCGTTTCGCACCGATCAGGGCGGCTTGGAACGCAGGGAGGTCAGCCCATCTGCACCATATCCTTTTGCAGCCGCAGCAGGATGCGCTTTTCCAGCCGGGAGATGTAGCTCTGGCTGATGCCCATGATGTCGGCAACCTCCTTCTGGGTCTTCTCCGGCCCGCCGCCCAGGCCGTAGCGCAGGCGCATGATCTCCTTTTCGCGCATGGACAGATGCGACAGCGCTAAGGAGAGCATTTGCCGCTCGACCGTCTCCTCGATGCTGCGGTAAACCATGTCGCCCTCCGTGCCCAGGATATCGGAGAGAAGCAGCTCGTTGCCGTCCCAGTCGGTGTTGAGCGGCTCGTCCAGCGAGACCTCCAGCTTCTGGCGGCTGGTGCGCCGAAGGAACATCAGGATTTCGTTCTCGATACAGCGGGAGGCGTAGGTCGCCAGCTTGATCTTCTTCTGCGGATCAAACGTATTGACCGCCTTGATCAGCCCGATGGTGCCGATGGAGATCAGGTCTTCAATGCCAACGCCCGTGTTCTCAAATTTGCGCGCGATGTAGACCACCAGCCGCAGGTTGTGCTCGATGAGCGTCTGACGCGCGGCATCGGGTTCGCTGTCCATGCGCGCAAAAACCTCAGCCTCCTCCTCGCGCTTGAGCGGCGGCGGCAGCGAATCACTACCGCCGATGTAGGCGACTGTGCCCTCCGGCCGGATCACCCTCAGGGCCGGCCTCGTCGTCCGCTGTGCGCTGCTTTTCGTTTTTGCTCGTTCCAACATGTTGCATCCCCCTCTGCTTTTCAGATTGCCCACCTGTCCGTTCCTCCAGCAGCGCGCTGGGGATCAGCGCGGGCGCGTCTCCGCGAAGCCCCGGGGACAGCGCCCAGGCTGCGCGCACGCGCCGCTGCTCTCCATCCAGCGTGATGATGGTTTCCTGCGGCAGGAAGCATTGCATCATCTGCCGCCCGCCGGCCGTGTCGGCGAAGATTGGGCGCAGCGCCGCGCCCTCCAGGTGCAGCAGCCGCCTGCCCGCCTCCTCCGGCGCGACGATCACTGGCAGATGCGTCAGATAATCCCGAAGGGTGTTGCCACTGTCCACCATCGCGTGGAACGCCGCCGTCTGCCCATGCAGGCGGCATTGCGCCCGCACCGAGGCCGGACGCCTTGGCCGCAATAGCGTCACGGCCAGCGCCGCTGCGCCGCCCAGCGCATACGCCAGGTGCAGCGAACCCGTCGCGCCGGCCAGCGACAGCACGATGCCGCCCAGCAGCCCCGCCGCGCACAGCAGCAGACCCGCCGCCCGCACGGGGGCGCGCATCGCCCGCCGCCCGCCTGCGGCGATCATCATCGCCAGCGCGACCGGCCCCCACAGCAGCATGCGCTGCCAGCGGGGCATGGGCGCTGTCACCTGTGATGCCAGCGCGCCCACAAGCGCGCCCAGCGCCACGCGCGCCGGGCGGATCCGCCAGCCGGCAAAGCGCAGTGCAATCAGCAGCATAGCGGCGTCCATAAGCGCATCCAGCAGAAGCAGCGCTGTGGTCAACCCCTTTCTTGTCCTGCATTATAGCGCGGCGCTTTCGTTTTCACTGTCGCTTTCCGGCACGAAAAAAGAGGAAATCTCGCCGACATTCGACAGGCTTTCTCCTGCGTGCCTGTGCATTGTTCGGCTTCCCAGCATGATGGGGAATTGCGCGGATATCGCGCGGCGGGCGCTGGGCTACGTGATTGTGCAAAGCTGTTCGGCGGCGCGGGGCGGCATTGCCTTGCGCGCGCTGGTTCAGCCTGTTCTGCCGCAGGGGGGCCTTGTCCGACGCCGCCTGCTCGACTGAGAAACCCCGGCCAATATCCCCAAAACAACAAAAAGCAGCCGCTGCATCGGTCGAATGCAGCGGCTGTCTGTTGGCTGTCAGATATTCTTGGTGATCTGCTGGCCCTGCTTGGTATCCTTGAGCACATAGCCAAGCTTGGTGATCTCGTCGCGCAGGCGGTCGCTCTCCGCCCAGTTCTTCTCGGCGCGGGCCTTCGCGCGCGCATCCAGCAGCGCCTGCACGCCGTCATCCTGCGCGTCGGTCTTGCGGCGCAGGATACCCAGCACGCTTGTCAGCTCGTTCAGCGTGTCCAGCACGGCCTGGAGAGTCGACTTCGGGCTGTGCTCGTCCAGCGCCGCGTTTGCTGCGCGCACCAGCTCAAAGATCTGCGCGATCGCTCCGGCGGTGTTCATGTCGTCGTCCATGGCGGCGTCGAAGCCCTCGCGGCAGGCCTGCACGCGCTCAAGCAGCGCCTGCTCCTTTTCGCCCGGCTCGCCCTCGGGCGCATTGTCCAGCAGGAACTGATAGGTGTCGCGCGCGGTGTACAGGCGATCCAGCGAGGCCTTGGCCTGCTCGATCATGTCGCGGGAGAAGTTGATCGGGCTGCGGTAGTGCGCGCTGAGCATGAACATGCGCACGGCCTCCAGGTCAAACTCCTTGGCGATGTCGCGCACGGTGAAGAAGTTGCCCAGCGACTTGCTCATCTTCTGGTTGTCCACGTTGATGAAGCCGTTGTGCATCCAGTAGCGGACGAACGGCTTGCCCGTCGCACCCTCGCTCTGGGCGATCTCGTTTTCGTGGTGGGGGAAGACCAGATCCTTGCCGCCGCAGTGGATGTCGATCGTCTCGCCCAGGTACTTCATGCTCATGGCAGAGCACTCGATGTGCCAGCCCGGGCGGCCCATGCCCCAGGGGGATTCCCATGCCGGCTCGCCGGGCTTCTGCGCCTTCCACAGGGCGAAGTCCATCGGGTTGCGCTTGATGGAATCCACCTCGATGCGCGCGCCGCTCTCCAGGTCGTCCATGCACTGGCCGCAGAGCTTGCCGTAGCCGGCAAAGCCCTTGGTGTTGTAGTAGACGTCGCCGGTCTCCACGGCGTAGGCCAGGCCCTTTTCCTCCAGCTTCCGGATCAGCGCGATGATCTCGGGGATGTGCTCGGTGGCCTTGGGGTTGACCGTCGCGCGCTCGATGCCCAGCGCGTCGGCGTCCTTGTAATACTCGGCGATGAAGCGCTCGCCCAGCTCCTTGACGGTGATGCCCTCCTCGTTGGCGCGGCGGATCATCTTGTCGTCGATGTCGGTGAAGTTCTGCACAAACTTCACCTCGTAGCCCTTGTGCTCCAGATAGCGGCGAAGCGTGTCGAATACGATGAACGGTCGCGCGTTGCCGATGTGGAAGTAGTTGTAGACTGTCGGGCCGCAGGCGTAGATGCGCACCTTGCCCGGCTCCAGCGGGATGAATTCCTCCTTGCGGCGGGTCTGTGTGTTATAGATCTGCATCGTCGTTGTCCTCCTTGATGGGATGTGTTCCATGGGTTGCGTGCAGGTGCGATTCCAGTTCGTCCACACGGCGCTCCAGCGAGCGGATATGCTCGCGCACCGGATCGGGCAGGTGGACGTGATCCAGGTCGATTTCCTCGGCCTTGCCCTGCCTGCGCACGACGCGCCCCGGATTGCCGACCACCGTACAGTTGGGCGGCACCTCCTTGAGCACGACGGCGCTTGCGCCTATTTTGCTATTATCTCCCACGGTGAACGGGCCGAGCACCTTCGCGCCCGCGCCGATGGTGACATTGTTGCCGATGGTGGGGTGGCGCTTGCCGACGTCCTTGCCCGTGCCGCCCAGGGTCACGCCCTGATAGATCGTCACGTTGTCGCCGATGATCGCCGTCTCACCGATGACCACGCCGTTGCCGTGGTCGATGAAGAAGCCCTTGCCGATGCGCGCGCCGGGATGAATCTCGATGCCCGTCACATGGCGCGCGTGCTGGGATATCCAGCGGGCCAGCGTCGTGTGCCCATGAAGGTACAGCCTGTGTGCCAGCCGGTGATAGGCCATCGCCCGCACATAGGGGTAGCACAGCAGCACCTCCCATTTGGACTTGGCCGCAGGATCGCGCTCAAGCACGGACGCCACGTCCGCGCGCAGGTTGTCAAACACCGCCGTCGCCTGCCTTTCTCGCCTTATGGGGAATGGATGACGGCCATGCAGGGCACGGCCTGTATACAGGAACAGAAAAAGCGCCGCCGTCTCGCTCAGAGACGGCGGCGCCGCGGTTCCACTCCGAATTGGACGCGCGAAGGCGCATCCCCCTTGATCGCCATAACGCAGCGCCTGCGCCGCAGCCTGGCGAAATCGCTCGGTGCGGGGCTCCCGGATGCACTTCTCCCGTCGCCTGCCGCGCGCGCTTGCAGCCGGTGACGCACGCTCTCTGTGGGCGGTTCGGCGGGATACTCTTCCGTTCGTTGCCTGTAATGTCCATTATATGCCCAACACGGCGGATGTGTCAAGCCGTTTTTGCTGGGATTCGCGCGCGGGCGGCGCAGAGCTGCCGCCGCGGGGGATTTTCACTGGCCTTGTGGATTTCTTCACGTTTTTCCTCTATACGTTTTCGCGGGCATGTGCTATAATATGCGCAGCAATGAATAGGAGGTTGATTCCCATGGCTTCTGATAAGGCCCCTTCCGCGCGCGAGCTTCGCAAGAAGAAGATGGTCCGTGTGATCGCCTGCGTCGCCTGTGCCGCGCTGCTGATTCCCACCATCCTGTCTGCGGTCGTGTACGCGCTGTACTGAGATCGGCCAGAAACCCGCCGCCCCCTGTCGTGAGACAGGGGGCGGCTTGCGTCAATCCTTGTTTTCGGCCTTCGGGCGGATGATTTCGGTCTGATAGTACTGGCCGTCGCGCCAGAGGATGAGCTCGGCGCTCTCGCCCGGCTCCAGCGAGGCGCGCGCCTTGCGCAGCGTGGCGTCGCCCAGAATGGTGATCTCGCCGATGCCCACGATGACGTCGCCCTGCTGAAGCCCTGCGGCTTCGGCAGGGGAATTCTCCTGGACGGACTTGACCCACGCGCCCTGCGGCAGGCCGTAGTGCTGCTGATAGACGGGCAGCACATAGCGGGTGACGATGCCCATTTCCCACTGGGCAGCGCGCGTGCGCTCCTCATCCGTCACCTCGATGGGCAGGGTGTGCATCAGGCTGTCGCCCGCGCTGCTGCCGACGCTGACGAAGGCCATCTGGTCGTCGTCCACATACACGTTGACCCCGCCGGAGCGATAGCGGCTGACGGCGATCTGCGCGCCGGTGAAGTAGATCTTGCGGCTGACCTGGAAGTGGTGCGGATAGAATTCGTCGCCGGTGCCGGGGCCGGTGTAGCCCGGGCCGAAGATCTCCAGCCAGTCGTCGGCGATGTCGGGGTTGTATACGGGCTCATCCTGATCGTCGTCCTCCTCCGGCACATAGAAGTCGGAGTAGGAGCGCCCGTCGGCGATGGAGATATCGGCGATGCCGTATTCGCGCTCAATCTCCTCGGCAAAGGTCTCGGCCATGTCGGCGGGCGAGCCGTCGCGCCAGTAGGGGATGATCTTGAGGGCGAAGCCGGTCAGCCTGGCTCCGGTGTTGTTGCGCACGCTGACCTGCACGCTGCCGTAAAAGCTGAAGGAGGAGACCTCCGCGCGCTGAATCCACAGCGGCATGTCCCGCGTGTCGAGGTATTTGACCTCGGCCTTGCTGCCCTCGCGCGGGAGCGTGCGCTCGTCAAAGAGCATGGCCTGCGTGTGCGGGTCGGCCTCGCCGGTGACGGACAGGCCGTGATCCTCCTGAAAGCGCCTGATCACATCGGCGGTGGAGCGGGTGAAGCTCGTGTTGTCGTTGCGCTTGGCGAAGTAGCCCAGCTCATAGAGCCTGCGCTTGATGGGCAGCACGTCCTCGTCGATGTCGCCCTCACGCAGCGTGTGATAGGGGGCCAGCTCGGCGTCGGTGTAGGTGAAGGGCTCGATTTTGCGGATGTCCTCGATCGGATCGCAGGAGAGCACGGGGTATCGGGAGAGCACCTCCTCCGCTGCGACCGGCTCAAGCTCTGCCGGCTTGATCAGCCGTACCAGCTCGGCAAGCATGTAGCCCTGCGTGCCGTCCTGGGTCTTCACATGGAGCCAGAGCGCGCCGTCGTGCTCAATTTCGCCCGTGATGGTCAGCCGTTCGCCGGTGGAGCAGGCGTCCAGGCGGGTACCGCCGGGCGTCTTGCGCAGGTTGGACGGCTTGATCGTGCGGCCCAGCTGCGCTTCCTCATAGACCACCAGCACCGGCGTGGGCTTGGGGGTCGGTGTGGGGGCCTTGGTGGGCCGGGGGGTAGGCGTCGGGGTCGGCGCTGGCGTGGGGGTGGGCACCGGTGTGGGCGAGGGCGTCGGCGTGGGCGAGGGCGTCGGCGTGGGCGAGGGCACGGGCGCGAGCAGCTCGGAAAGAATGTAACCCTTGCGGCCGGTCTTCGCCACGCGCACATAGACCCAGCCGCTCTCGGCGGTGTCCAGCACCTCCACCAGCGTGCCGCGCTTGAGCTGATCGATCATGCTGCTCTTGCGGTCGGGCAGCTTGCGCAGATTGGCCTGCTTGGCGGTGATCAGGTAGTTCTCCTTGTAGGTGGCCTCGAGCATGGCCTGCGTGTCGGCCTGCGCGGAGATGATGGCGGGCAGGGCAAGCAGCGCGCAGAAGGCCAGCGCCGCGGCAAATCGCCGGATCGGTCGATGCGTCATGATGATAAGCGTCCTTTCGGCAGAGGATATGCCCTCATTATACCAGCTTGCAGCGGATGGGGCAACCGGTTTTTGCTGCGGGCGAGGGGACGCGGGCAGGAATACAAAAAAGGCGGCGCGCCAGAACGGCACGCCGGGAGAGGGAAAAGCGGCGCGGGGAGTGCAGGTTCACCGCAGGAACAGGTGCAGCAGCGCGTCCTTGAGCCGGGAGTAGGGCATGTAGCGCACCGGCAGATCCATCCAGGTGGACTTGCTGACGATGCTCTTTTCATGGGTGAAGGTTTCGAAGCTCCTGCGCCCGTGATAGCTGCCCATGCCGCTGTGGCCGACGCCGCCGAAGCCCATGCGGCTGGTGGCCAGATGGATGATGGTGTCGTTGATGCAGCCGCCGCCGAAGGGCACCGTGCGCAGGAAGCGATCCTGCACGGCCTTGTCCTCGGAGAACAGGTACAGGGCCAGCGGGTGCTCGCGCTTGTTGATGAAGGCGATGGCCTCGTCCAGGCTGTCGTAGGCGATGACCGGCAGCACCGGCCCGAAGATTTCCTCCTGCATCACGGGATCCTCGCCCGTCACGCCGTCGAGGATGGTGGGCTGGATGCGCAGCGTGACGGGGTCGCCCTGCCCGCCGAGGACGACCTTGGCCGGATCGATCAGCCCCATGACGCGGTCGTAGTGCTTGCGGTTGATCATGTGGACGTAGTCGTCGCAGCTTCGCGCGTCGTCGCCGACCATGGCGGTGATGTGCTTTGCCAGGCAGGCGAGGAATTCGTCCTTCACCCGCCGGTCGATCAGCAGATAGTCCGGCGCGACGCAGGTCTGCCCGCAGTTGAGCAGCTTGCCGAAGGCCAGGCGCTTGGCGGCCAGGTCGAGCTTGGCCGTAGCGTCCACGATGCAGGGGCTTTTGCCGCCCAGCTCCAGCGAGACGGGCGTCAGGTGCTCGCTGGCGCGGCGCATGACCTCCCGACCGACGGTGACGCCGCCGGTGAAGAAGATATAGTCGAACCGCTGATCCAGAAGCGCCTGATTCTCTGCGCGCCCGCCCTCGACGACGGCGACGTATTCCGGCGGGAAGCACTCGCCGATGATCGTGCGGATGATCGCAGAGGTCGCCGGGGCGTAGGCCGACGGCTTGAGCACGCAGCAGTTGCCCGCAGCCAGCGCGCCGATGAGCGGCTCCATCGTCAGCATGAACGGGTAATTCCAAGGCGACATGATCAGCACCACACCGTAGGGCACGCGCAGCGTGAAGCTGCGGGCGTGGAACTGCGCAAGCGGCGTGAGCACGCGGCGCGGCCTGGCCCAGCGCCCCAGGTGGCCGAGCATATAGCTCAGCTCGGAGAGCGTCATGCCGACTTCGCAGATGTAGGCTTCGGAGGCGGACTTGCCCAGATCGCGCTCGAGGGCGGCGCAAATATCCTGCTCGTGCGCGCGGATGGAGGCCCGCAAACGCCTGAGTGCGGTGCGGCGGAAGGCGGGATCGTGCGTCTGCCCCTGGGCGAAGCGGGCGCGCTGACTTGCGACAAGCTGAGCGATATCCATCATGCGTCCTCCTTGAGTGCGTGCAGCATGGTCTCCAGCTCCCGGCGATCCATCAGCCGGGGCACGGGGTAGAGCGGGTTGCATTCCTGGTCGGCGTGCGCTGCCATGGTGGGGATGTCCTCGCTCTGGATTTCGGCAAAGCCCGTGGGCAGGCCGAAGTCGCGGTTCATGTCCTCGATCCAGCGGATGAATGCCTCGGCGGCCTGCGCGTCGGGCTGCTCCGCGCTGGCGATGTCTGCCTTGCGCGCGAGCCGGGCAAGCGCGGGCACGCAGGCGTCGCCGTATGTGCGCAGGAAGCGCGGCAGGATGACGGCGTTGGCCAGGCCGTGCGCGATGCCGTACTGCCCGCCCAGCGCGTGCGCCAGGCCGTGGACGTAGCCGACGTACGACCGGGTGAAGGCGATGCCGGCGCAGTAGGCGGCGCGCAGCATGCTCCGGCGGGCGTGCTCGTTCCCTCCGTCCTCATAGGCGGCGCGCAGGTTCCCGTGGATCAGCACAACGGCCTCCTCCGCCATGGCGCGGGTGAGGCGCGTGGTGCTGCGGCCGATGTATGCCTCCACGGCATGGGTCAGCGCGTCCAGACCGGTGGTCGCCGTGATGCGCGGCGGCAGGCCGAGCGTCAGCCGGGCGTCGAGCACGGCGACCTCCGGGATCAGCGCAAAGTCGTTGATCGGGTACTTGTGGTGGGTGGCGGCGTCGGTGATGACGGCGGCCAGCGTCGTCTCGCTGCCGGTGCCGGCAGTGGTGGGCACAGCGATGAGCAGCGGCGTGCGGCGCAGCACCTGCAGCAGGCCGCGCATGCGCTGCACGCTCTTGCGCGGGCGGGCAATGCGCGCGCCGGCCACCTTGGCGCAGTCCATCGCGGAGCCGCCGCCCACGGCGATGATCGCCTGCGCAGCGGCCTTCACATAGGCCGCGCGCGCGGCCTCCACGTTGTCGATGGTCGGGTTCGGCGTGCGCTGGAGATAGACGGCGCAGGCGATACCGGCGCTGTCCAGCGCCTGCTCGAGTGCACGGGTCAGCCCCAGGTCGTACACGCCGCCGTCCGCGACGAGCAGGACGGAGCGGATCCCCCGCCCGGAGAGCAGCGGAGGAATCTCCTCCAGCGTGTCCAGCAGCTCGGGCTGGCGATAGGGCAAAATGGGCAGCGCCGCGCGAAAGGCCAGCTGGTAAGCGCGGCAGCCCAGACGACGAATCGGATTCATGGTCGTTCCTCCATCGGGGTAGGTGTATGGCATGCGCCGTGGCGCATGATGGGATACGATAGCACAATTAGTTCAAAAAGTCAACTAACTTGATAAAAAAATGGACTGACCTGCCGGAACGGAAGGTCAGTTCAGCCTATGCGGCGCAGGACGCGCCAAGACCGTGCGGGGAGATTTGCACGGCAGGGAAAACGTGCTATAATGAACATACATCACGGTGGAGGAGGAAAAAGCATGCGACGGATTGCGCGGATATGCGCGGTGCTTTTGTGCCTGGTGCTGCTGGCGCCGGCGGCGCTGGCGGCGGTGATCACGGTGGACGCGGGCGAGTATCCCGTGCAGGAGGACGGCTGGTACGACAGCATGGAGGAGGTGGCCGTTTATCTGGCGACCTTTGGCGCTTTGCCGGGCAACTACCTGACCAAGCGCGAGGCGCAGGCGCTGGGCTGGGAATCCCGCCTGGGCAACCTGTGGGACGTGGCCGACGGCTGCTCCATCGGGGGCGACCGCTTCGGCAACTACGACGGGCAGCTGCCGGGGGATCGCCGGTGGACGGAGTGCGATATCGGCTACGACGGCGGCTACCGCGGCGCAAAGCGCCTGGTGTTTTCCGGCGATGGCCTGATCTACTATACCGCCGACCACTACAACACCTTTGACGAGGTGGAGGTGGTGCCGGGAGAGCCGCAGGCGGAGGACGCGCTGCTGGGCGGCGTGCTGGATATGCTGACCTGGCTGCTGGGGGAGTGACGATGATGAGAACGGTTGAGCTGGATATCCGGCAGATTCACACGGTGCGTGCGCTGCACATCTACCTGCGCTATCGCCTGCGCCTTGCGCCGCACTATGGCGAAAACCTCGACGCACTGTACGACGCGCTGTGCGGGGAGAGCGACCCCACGCGCATCGTGCTGCGCGCGGACGGGCAGCTGAGTGCGCAGATGGCTTCGTACCTGCCGCGGCTTTGCGCGGTGCTTGCGGACGCCGCGCGGGAGAATCCGCGCCTGGAATTCGAGCGGCGATGAGCGCGCGGGCGCTTACGACCTGCCAAACCGCCTGGTGACGATCCGCCAGAGCCTGCGGCTGTCTTCCCGGTAGCACAGGGTCAGGCCGGCGAGAATCACTGCGCCGGAGAGCAGGCTCACCGCCGTGGCCGTGACGACCCAGCCGAGCCACGAGGCAGGATTCATCCGGCTGCACAGCAGGGTACCGGCAGCTACAATGACGACAAACACGGCGGCGCAGAAGACCATCCGCCGCACAAACAGCCCGATCGGTCTGTAAATAATGTGACGGGACAGGTAGACCGTGTAGCTGACAAAGCGGAACAGCACAGCCGCCACGGTGCCGATGGCCACGCCCACCAGGCCGAGCTTCCACACCAGGAGCACGGACAGCGTCACGTTGATGATCGCCTCGCCGAACGCCGCCCAGCGCGTCTCCCGGAAGCGCCCGGCGGCGATGATCATGGAGTGGCAGGGAGCGCGCAGCAGCGTCAGCAGCGAGCCGATCACCATCAGCAGGGCAAAGACCGGGGCGATGTAGTTGGCGTCGCTGACGTTCGCGGTGTAGAGCCGCACGAAGGGGACGATCATCACCGCGCAGACGCTGAAGATGAACAGCGAGACGGTGGAGATCAGCGTCTCGTACTGGCTGAAGATCCGGTTCAGCTCCTGTCGGTCTCCCCGGGCGTACTGCTCGCCGAACATGGCCTCCATACCGGCGGAGAAGGAGTTGACCAGCCGCTGCACGTTGGAAATGACCATGTTGTGCACGCCGTATACGGCGACCTGCGTCAGGTTGGAGAGCAGCGTTAGCACGACGACGTCGGTGTTGCTGTGCAGAAAGTACGCCAGGTGCTGGGCGAGGGCGTCCCACTTCTGCTGGAGGGCATGCCCCTGCCCGGCAGGGACGCGCTCCAGGCGGTAATGCCTGCGCACATACAGCCACATCACCATCGGCTTGAGGGCAAAGACGATGCTGCTGGCCAGCTTCACCACGATGAGCCCGCAGCCAAGGCGGATCAGCACGATGATCATCAAGGCGTTCAGCACGATGGAGACCACACCGATCAGCTGGGTGACATAGGTCTTCTGATCGGCCTGAAGCAGGACGTCGTAGGAGATGCCGATGTAATACTGGGCAAAGATCGACAGGCTGATCACCACCACCAGCGCGGCGGTGGAGAGCCAGTCCAGGCACTGGATGTGGGAGATGGACTTGTAGGACACAGCCAGCAGCAGGGTGTACACCACGAACACATATGCGATGGCGCGGAAGAACCGCCGGATGTCGGCAATCACGCAGCTGATGCCCCGGCTGTCGCGATCCGCCAGGGGCTTGTACAGCGCCGCGCGCGCGACGCCGCCCACGCCGCCCTCCAGCAGGGTGATGTAGGAGAGGAATTGAGCGATGGAGGTGGTCGCGCCGTAGGCCTCCGAGCCGAACGACGAGATCATCAGGCTGGGAATGATCAGCCCGCACACCAGCGTGGCAGCCTGGTTAAGCAGCGACGTGAGGATATTGAGGCGGGCTCTTCGCTGTCTTTCCGACATAGCTATGTTCCTTTCGAAAGGGAGTATCAGTTCTGGTCTTGCGTCTTCCGGGCTTTGCGGATGTACTGCTGGCGGCGCCGGATGCAGCGCAGCAGCAGAAGATGCCTGCCCCGGATCAGGCGGATGAAGATGCGCAGCTTTCGGTGGGGAGCCTGCTTCAGCCCGGCGCACACGCACGGGTGAAGGGTCAGCGCGCGCAGGGGCGTCAGCGCCTCGCGGGAGAGGCTGTCGCTCTTCATCATGGTATTGATGCAGTATTCCAGCATGAACAGGGCGTAGTCGTTGAGCTGGGGCAGAAGCACTGGCTGCGCGCACGCGGCGATCTGATCCGACAAATGGGTCAGCAGCAGCGCGGTGCGCTCCGCCGTCCGGGGATCGTAGGTGTGGACGACGGAGGACGGATTTTTGCGGTAGCCGTAGCCGACGAGGTCGCAGAAGAAGACCGATTCAGCGCGCAGCATGCACGGCAGGGACACCGCCAGATCCTCGCCGATGCGCACCTCGCCCGGCGCGGCGGCCAGCCCCTGCGTCAGCAGCGGCCTGCGGATGACCTTGCAGCACAGCGAGGGCAGCACGCCAAAGGTGAAATACGGCGGCTGCGAGAGCATGACGGGAAAGACCGAGGCCTCCAGCTCCGCCCGGCGGTACAGCCCGGCAGGGATGCGCTGGCGGACGGGCACGGGCGCGCAGCCGTCGCGGACGCCGCTGTAACCGTATGAAACGATGTCCGGCGCTGCCTGATCGATGATGGCGGCAACCTGCGCGTACAGCTCCGGCTCGACCCAGTCGTCTCCGTCCACAAAGGTGACGTACTCGCCGCTGGCGGCCTCCACGCCGGCACGCCTTGCTGCGAGGATGCCTCCGTTTGGCTGATGAATCACCCGGATATGACGGTGCTCGCCGGCAAAGCGGTCGCAGATCTGCGGGCAGCCGTCCGGCGAGCCGTCGTCGACCAGGATGATTTCAAGCCCCGGCAGGGTCTGGCTGATCAGAGAGCGGATACATTGCTCCAGATAGGCCTCGACCCTGTAAATCGGCACGACCACGCTGATCAGGTATTCGCCCACGGCGGAGCACCTCCATTCTGCGGTGGAATGCGCGGCTGCAAGCCTTATGCAGGTGCAGCCTGCTGCCCCTATTGTACCAGAGTTTTGCGGATATGTCATCTCATCCGGCGGTGTTTTCTGCCGGGCAGCCCAAAAGCCGTGCAGAATCGGCATTCCTCAATTGCGGATACAGGCAAAATATGCTATACTGAATATTGATTCACACGACATGGCGGGAAGGGCCCCGCTCACCCCCCAAAAATCTGGCAGAAAGAGAAATGAGGAACGAATTATGACGATTGAGGATTGTTACCTGGCCATGGGCGGCGATTATGCCCAGGTTCAAAAGAGGCTGCCCAGCGCTGCGCTGATCAAGCGCTTTGTCGCCAAATTCCTGAGCGATGACAGCTTCGACCAGCTGTGCCGGGCCATGCAGGCCGGTCAGCGGGAGGAGGCCTTCCGCGCAGCGCATACCCTCAAGGGCGTGTGCGCCAATCTGGGCTTTGACAGGCTGTACGGCTCGGCCTCCCGGCTGACGGAGGAGCTGCGCCCCGAGGGCAGCGTCATTCCTGCCGCGGCGGCGGAGCTGCTTGCGAAGGTGGAGCAGGATTACGCGGAGACGACCGGCGCGATCCGTACCTATCTGGGCGAGGCCTGAGCGGCTGCTGCCGGGCCGGAGCATCGCTCCGGGCGACCGCGTGCCCGGGCCGCAGAACCAATGAAGTGCCCTGAAGGGTGCGCGGCGTTCCGTGGCGCCGCAGGGGAGAAAGGGGGGCCTGACCATGAACCGGAGCCAGGCGCAGACTATCCATATGCCGCAGCCGCTGCGCTGGGCAGCCGTGCTGTCGGCCATGCTGATTCTGTTCGTCCTGTTTGCCGGGCAGAACAGGGATCGCGTCCTCCGGCAGAACGCGAGCTACGCGCAGGACTGCGCGGTGCAGAAGGCCGCTCAGCTGGACAGGGTGCTCTCTGAGGCGCTGGAGAATGTGCAGATGCTTTCGCACTGGTTCAGCATGACGCTGGACTCCCCCGTGGTCACGACGGATCAGCTCCGGGAGCTGGAGGAGCACACCCCGTTCGACTATGTGCGCTTCGTGGACGCGGCGGGCGTCAATCTCGCCGCCGATGGCCGCACCAACGACGCGCTGGATCGCGAGTATTACATCGACGGTATGGCGGGAAATTCCGGCATCTCCGTGACGCAGCGCTCGCGCATCACCAGCGAAACGCTGGTCAACTTCTATACGCCGCTCTATTATCAGGGCGAGATCATCGGCGTGCTGCGCGGCGTGTATCTGGCCCAGGCGCGCATGCGCGATCTGCTGGAGACGTCGTTCTTCGGCGTGCAGGCGGCGGCGTTTCTGTGCACGCCGTCGGGCATGGTGATTGCGGGAAGCCTTGGCCAGGAGGAGGCCGCCCAGGCCGCGCAGGCTGGCGACGTGCACGCCTATCTGGAGCAGTCGCCCTTTGTCGGTAAGGAAGTCCAGGACCGGCTGCTGCAAGCGATGGAAGCGGGCCAGGACGTGGGCTTCTCCTATCAGCTGGAGCATAAGACGGGCAACGGCTACATCACCCGCCTGGAGCGTACGGGCTGGATGCTGGTGCAGACCTTCCCTGCCAAGGTGACGGGGCAGATGTACTGGGAGGCCGTGCGTGCCGGTATCCTGCTGGAGGCCGCGCTGATCGCGCTGTTTGTCCTGTATGTCGCGCTGATGCTGCGCGCCAACCGCCGGGAGAAGCGGCGCCTGCTGGAGGAAAACCGCGACATGGACTACGTCATCCATGGCGCGCCGCAGTTCTTTGAGCGCTTTGTGCTGGTGGATCTGGAGAAGGAGAGCTATCGCTACCTGCTGGGGCGTCAGCCCTCGCGGGGACATCTGCCGGGCGTCGGCGCGTATGCCGAGCTGGAGGCGTATATCCTGGAGGAGCTGGACGGCTCGCCGGACGAGCAGCGGGTTCGGGCCTTCCTGAATCGGAAAAACCTGCTTCGCGGGCTGTCCGGCGGCGCGAACGACCTGAATCTGGAATACCAGGCCCGGATGGGGAAGGAATGCTGGATTCGCCTGAGCGCCGTGTGCGTCGAGCGCCGGGCGGGCGCGCCGGTCAAGCTGCTGCTGGCGGATCAGGACATCACCGACGCCAAGCGCGAGGAGACGGCGCGGCAGAATGCGCTGCGCGCCGCGACCGAGGCAGCCGAGCAGGCCAACCGCGCCAAGAGCACGTTCCTGTTCAACATGAGCCACGATATCCGCACGCCGATGAATGCGATCATTGGCTTTGCAGGTCTGGCTGAAAAGCACATCGACAATCAGGCGCTGGTGTGCGATTACGTCGGCAAGATCCGGCGTTCCAGCGAGGTGCTGCTGCGCATCATCAACGACGTGCTCGACCTGGCGCGCATCGAGAGCGGCAAGTCCGAGCTGACGCTGGCGCCGCACAATCTGGAGGAGTGCATCGCAGGCGTGCGGGACATGTTCGCCGAGAGCATGGAAAAATCCGGCCTGCGCTTCACCGTGCAGACCGAGCTGACCGACCCGGTGGTGCTGTGCGACGACCTGCGGCTGGATCAGATCCTGATCAACCTGCTGAGCAACGCGCGCAAGTTCACACCCGCAGGCGGCGAGGTGACGCTGCGGCTCTCGCAGGCCGGCCCGGCGGACGGGGGCATGGCCACCTATCGGCTGACCGTGCGCGACACCGGCATCGGCATGAGCCAGGAATTCCAGGCGCATGTGTTCGATGCCTTTGAGCGCGAACGCTCCTCGACGATGACCGGTATCGAGGGCACCGGCCTGGGGCTGTGCATCGTCCGGAACCTCGTGGAAATGATGGGCGGCACCGTGCATGTGCAGAGCGCTCCGGGCCGCGGCTCGACGTTCGGCGTGGAGCTGCCGCTGTGCGTGTCGGAGCAGCGCGCCGAAAGGGGCCGGGCGCGGGCGGAGCTATCCAGCGAGGAGTTTGCCGGCAAGCGCCTGCTGCTGGTGGAGGACAACGAGCTGAACCGGGAGATCGCCAGCAGCATCCTGGAGGATGCCGGCATGCTGGTGGAGACGGCGGATAACGGTGTGCTGGCGCTGGATATGCTGCGGCGCTCGGCGCCCGGGTATTACGCCCTGATCCTGATGGACATCCAGATGCCGGTGATGGGCGGCTACGAGGCGACGCGCAGGATCCGGCAGATGAAGGATCCTGCGCTCTCGCGCATCCCGATCGTCGCGATGACGGCCAACGCCTTCGAGGAGGACCGCCGGCGCGCGATGGATGCCGGCATGGATGGATTTGTCGCCAAGCCGCTGGACACGCAGCTGCTCTGGGCCGTGATGGGCCGGGTGCTGCGCACAAGGATGGACAGCGCGCGATAAGCATGGCGGGTGGCCATGCCATACGAAAGGGGGAAGGGGCACCATGAGCAAGAACCGCTGGATTCCTGCGCTGGCGCTTGCCGGCGCGCTGCTGCTGGGCGGCTGCCAGGCCAGGCCGCAGGAGGAGCCTGTGGAGGAAGGCTTTTCCGTGGAGCGAATGAATCAGGCGCTGCTGACGCAGGCGTCGTCGCTCGCCCCGAGTGCGTCGCTCCGCTTTGACGGCGGGCTGGAGATCACCGGCCTGGGCGTCACCTTCGACGGCAGGCCCACGGCGTTCGACGGCTGCTATTACTTTCCGGCGATCGAGCGCATGACGGGTGTGCATGTCGCCATCGACTGGCAGGAGGAGGCAGGCTATTCCTCCGCCGTCGCCGCGACGCTGCTTGCCAGCAAGAAGGACCTGCCGGACATCCTCAACCCGATGGGCTTCGGCGTGATGGAGCTGGCTGAGGACGGCCTCATCCTCCCGCTGGACGAGTATCTTCCCCTGATGCCGGACATTGTGGCGGCGGTCGGCCCCTCGCGCATGGATGCGTGGCGCTCGGCGGACGGGCATATCTACACCATTCCGTCGGTGTCGACCATTCAGGGCTCCTTCTCCATGATGGTGCGCAGCGACTGGCTTGACGCGCTGCACATGGCCGCGCCGGACACCTGGGAGGATTGGCTGGCCTATTGGCGCGGCGTGCGCGACAACGACCTCAACGGCAACGGCGATCCGACGGACGAGATTCCCCTCGCGCTGTCGCAGAGCGCCGACGGCGAGCGCAGCCTGACCCTGCTGCTCAATGCCTTTGGCATCGCGGCCTCCAACGACACCCAGTTCTGCCTGCTCGACGATGGCAGCTACACGCTGATCTATGAGCATCCGCGCTACGGCGCTTTCCTGGAGGCCATGGCGGGCCTGTATGCAGAGGGCATTCTGGCAAGGGGCTACGAGTCGTTTTCCTATGCCTCCATCGAGCAGGCCATGGGGGACAACACCCTGGGCAGCGCGATGACCTTTGCCGCCTCCGGCGCGCAGACGAACACGCTGCGCCAGGCAGGCTGCAAGGATGCGCTGTGGATGAGCGTAAAGCCTGTCGCCGGCCCGTATGGCGACCGGATGATCCAGGAGCGGGAGCTGGTCTCGCCCATGTGGTGCATCACCGCCGGCGCGGGGGAGCGCGGCAA
>JBJEYK010000164.1:0-27426 GCA_051886775.1 Candidatus Ventricola sp.
TCGCCGTGGCCATGGTCGTCTGCCGCAACTGCGCCACCTTCATCAGCCCGATGGTCCCGGCGACGCTGCTGGGCACCGGCCTGGCCGACGTGGATATCAAGGACCACATCAAGGCGAGCTTCCTGTATGTGTGGGGCTTCTCGATCCTGTGCATGCTGGTTGCGGTGCTCTTCGGCATCATGCCGCTGTAATCAGCCAATAGAAAAGCCCCGCTTCCGATGGGCCGCAGCTCATCCTGGAAGCGGAGGCTTTTGTATTTCCGCGTGTTACGCGCCGGCCTGAGTCCTGTCCGGCCTGGCCTTCAGCTGGGCGAGCACGCCCCGCATGATGATCAGCGCGAAGACGAACGTCAGCGCGTCGCTCAGCGGCTGCGCCATCTGGATGCCCGTCAGCCCGAGGACGCGGGGCAGAACCAGCAGCGCGGGGATCAGGAAGATGCCCTGCCGGGAGATGGACAGCAGCGTGGCGCGCACGCCGTAGCCGATGGACTGGGTGAGCATATTGCTCATGGTGATGAAGCCCCATAGCGGCAGCGTGCACAGCTGCATGCGCAGCGCGCGCGTGCCGATTTCGATGACCAGCGGGTCGCTGCGGCGGAACAGCGTGATGATCGGGCGGGCGCAGGCCATCGACGCGCCGCCCAGCACCAGCAGGATCACGGTGGTGACCTTGACGCAGAAGGCAAACGCCTCGCGCACGCGGGCGTAGCGCCCCGCGCCGTAGCAAAAGCCGCACACCGGCTGGAAGCCCTGGCCGAAGCCGATGACCGTGGAATTGATGAACATGATGAACCGGGAGACGATCGACATTGCGGCGATGGCCGCGTCGCCGTAGACGCCCGCGGCGGTGTTGAGCAGGATGGTGGAGATGCTGGCGATGCCCTGGCGGCCCAGCGACGGGAAGCCGTTGTACAGGATGCGCCCGTAGATGGCCAGGCTGGGCCGGAAGTGCCGCGGGCTGATGGAGATGGCCTCGCGCCGGGTGTTGCACATGACCAGCAGGATGCAGAAGCTGACCGCCTGGCTGATGGCCGTGGCGATGGCCGCGCCCGCCGTGCCCAGCCCCAGGCCGAAGATCAGCAGCGGATCGAGCGCCATGTTCAGCAGGCCGCCGGTGGTGATGCCCACCATGCCGTAGATGCTCAGCCCCTCAAAGCGCAGCAGGTTGTTCATCACAAACGAGCACATCATCAGCGGCGCGGCGTAGAAGATGTAGGTGGCGTAGTCCCGCGCGTAGGGGGCGATGGTCTCCGTCGCGCCGAGGAAGCGCACCAGGGCGTCGATGTTGGGGAGGCACAGCGCCGCGATGACGACGCCCGTGCCGAACGCCGTGAAGAAGCCCACCGAGGCAAAGCGCTGCGCGCGCGCGTCGTCGCCCGCGCCGAGCGCCTGGCTCACGTTGGTGCCGGAGCCCATGCCGATGGTGAAGGCGATCGCCTGGATGAGCGCCATCGCTGAGAAGATCACGCCGACCGCGCCGGAGGCCGACGTGCCGATCTGGCTGACGAAGAAGGTGTCCGCCATGTTGTAGACGCTGGTGATGAGCATGGAGATGATCGTCGGCACGGCCATCTGCGGGATCACCCGGCTGACCGGCGCGTGCAGCATCCTGTCGCTGCGATTTTCGGATTTCATGTGGTTTCGCTTCCTTTGGTCGAGGGGGATGGGACGCTCAGGCGAGCGGCCAGGGCAGCGCGTAGCCCGCCAGCGAGAGCAGGAGGCTCAGCGCCAGCGCGGCCAGCACGTCGCTGGGGTAGTGCTGCCCGCTGACCACGCGCAGCGCGGCGATCAGCGCGCACAGCGCGAGCATGAGCACGGTGACCAGCGGGGAGGGATTGGCGTAGATCACCGCCAGCGCGATGGCGGCGGCGCTGGCCGTATGGCGGCTGGGCATGCTCTTGCCCTTGCCGGGCCTGTATCGGCCCACCGGCTCCGCCCCAAAGCGGTCGTAGGGGCGGGTGCGGCCGATTAGCGGGCGCAGCACGGTGCACGCGAGAAAGCACGCCGCCGGCACGCACAGCGCCGGGAGCAGCCGCGCATCGCGCAGGAGCATCAGCTGCAGGAGCGTGGCCAGATACGCCAGCGCGCACAAAAGCGTGGGCAGGCGCAGCCAGCGTGCGCCGCCCGGCAGACGCGAGACGATGGCGCGTGTCGCGTCCGTCATGCGGCGATAGGCTTCATCGGTCATGGCAGGCCTCCGTTCCGGCGGGCGCACGCTTGACCGGGCGGCGCTCATGCCCTATAATGGGGGACGAATCGAATCCGGCACAGCGCCGGGGCAAGCAAAGGGGAATACGCATGCACAGCAACATGAAGGCGGCTATCTTCGACATGGACGGCACGCTGATCGACTCCATGGGCGCATGGCGCGCGCTCAACATCTCCTTCCTGCGGGAGCAGGGCGTCGAGCCGACGGAGCAGGAGGAGAAGACGCTTTACAGCATGACGGGCAGGATGGTGGCGGACTATGTGAAGCAGCGCTTCGGCGTGGACGCGCGCTTTGACGACCTGCTCACGCGCGCTCTGGAGCGGATGGAGCCGGTGTATCAGGCGGGCGTGCCGCTCAAGCCGGGCGCGGCGGCGTATCTGCGCCGGCTGCGCGCGCGGGGCGTGAAGACGGTTGTCGCCACGGCGACGCCGGCGCGCCTGGCGCTGATCGCGCTCAACCGCGCGCAGCTGGTGCCCGAGCTGGATTATATCTATACGACGGACGTCATCGGCGGGCATAAGGGCGAGCGCGCGTTCTTCGACAAGCTGTGCGCGCTGATCGGCGAGCGCAACGAGGACTGCGTGATGTTCGAGGACGGGCTGTACGCCATGCGCGGCGCGCGCAGCGCGGGGCTGGGCGTCATCGGCGTCACCGACCCGACCAACGCGCCCGACCGCGAGGCGATTGCCGCCGTGTGCGACCGGGTGATCGACAGCTACGACGAGCTGCCCTGAATTCAGCATAGCACGAAAGCCGCGCGCCGGCAAGGGACGAAGCGCCCAAAAAACCGACGCGCGGCTCATTTTGTCAGTGGAAGCAATCGCTCCCGGCGTCACAGCACCTCGCGCAGCGTCAGCGCGCACAGCAGCTCGCGCGGGAACGCGCTGAGCGTATGCAGCGCCAGCGAAGAAAACGTGCTCTCGCGCTGAAGCAGGTGATACAGGCAGGCGAGGATGAGCTTCCTGTCGGGCTGGGGCGGCGCAAAGAGCACGCCGATGCGCCCGCCCAGCAGCGAGTCGAGCATCGACTCGGCCTTCTCCAGCGGCAGCCGGGCGCGCAGCTCGCCGCGCAGCGATTCAAAGGTCAGCACCTGCGCAGGCTCGACCTCCAGCGCGGCGGCGCACAGCTCGCACGCGCGCAGGAAGTAGTCGATCGCGTCCGCGCCGGGGCGCAGCTCCTCCTCCAGCAGCGCAAACAGCGGCGCGCTGCCCTTGCGGTCGAGCACGTTTTGCAGGCGCAGCCCGGCCTCGAACTGCGTCAGCCGCACGACAAAGTCCTGCGCACGGGCGCCGAGCGACAGCGCGTCGATGGGATCGAACGCGTAGAGCGTGCCGCGCAGCTTGCCGAAGGCGCGCATGGCGTCGTTGTAGCCCAGCACGCGGTTGCGCTGGGAGCGCTCGGGATCAAACGTGAGCAGACCGCCCAGCGGATGCGTCGCGCGGATATAGGTGATGTTGGGGCGGGCGGCGTACTGCGTGTGCGACGGGTGCTTGCCGATGTCCACGGCGATGACGTGGCGCGCGCCGGCGCGCACCGCCATGTCCACGGGCGTGTTGTCGCAGAAGCCGCCGTCGATGTAGCGCTCATTGCCCACGGCGCGCATCGGGAAGGCGGGGTAGCACGCGGCGCTGGCCATCAGCCAGTCGCGCACGGAGCCTGGCTCCATGTCCTCCAGGCGCTTTTGCACCATGGCCAGCGACGGAAAGCGCGTGGCGACCAGGCCGAAGCGGACGGTGCTCGCGCGCAGGACATCCTCGCTGACGAGGCGCTCGAGCATTTGCTCCATCGGGGAGGTGTCCAGCCCCTTGTGGTGGGCGTTGCGGGTGATGAACTCGAGCAGCTTGTCGGCGCGGTCGAACATGGTCTCGGCCTCCTCGGCCAGCGCCGCGTCCTCCTCGCTGACCAGATCGCTCACGGTCAGGCTGTCCCACATGGCGCGCGCGTCGTCTATGCGCTCCTGTGCGTACATGGCCGCGTTGATCGCGCCGATGGACACGCCGTACACGCTGCCCGCGCGGATGCCCAGCTCCTCCAGCGCGTCGATCACGCCGATCTCATACGCGCCCTTGGCCCCGCCTCCGCCGAGGACGAGAGCCGTTTGGGAGGGAATCAGGCGCTGCATCAGGCGTTTGCCCCGATTCTGGCCAGATCCGAGAGCATTTCGACCGTCCTGTCGATGCCCAGCAGCGCGGAATTGATGCAGATGTCGTAGTTCTGTGCCTTGCCCCACTTCATGTCGGTGTAGCGGAAGTAGTGGTTGCCGCGCTCCTTGTCGGAGGTGTTGATCGCCTTGATGGCGGCGGCCTCGTCAAGGTGATACAGCGCCATGATGCGCTTGACGCGCGATTCCATGGGCGCGTGGATGAAGACGTTGATCGTGTTCTCGCGCCCGGCGAGGATGTAGTCCGCGCAGCGGCCGACGATGACGGCGCTCTCCTTCCCGGCGATGTCACGGATGACCTGCGCCTGGGAGATGAAGATGCTCTCCGACAGCGGCAGATACTGCCCGGAGAAGAAGCCGTTGTGATAGGCGGATGACGTGGCGAAGCTGTGCATCAGCCCGCCCTTGACGCGCTGCTCGTTGTGCTCGATGAATTCGTCGGACAGGCCGCTCTTCTTGGCGGCGAGGCTGATGAGCTCCTTGTCGTAAAACGAAATCCCCAGCCGCCCGGCCAGCGCCTGGCCGATCTGGCGGCCGCCGCTGCCGTATTCGCGGCCGATGGTGATGATGAGCGGTGTTTTCATAAGGGTTGACCTCCTTTCGGCGGATGCCTGTGATTCATTATAGCACATTTTGCGCGCGCACGTCATTTGTTTTTTGCCGGCGGATGTGATACAATGTCGGCACAAGCAAGGCTTTGGGAGGCGCAGAACATGACCATTCGGCTGTATGATGAGGATCCGTATTGTCTGGCGTTCGACGCGGTGGTGACGGCTTGCCGGCCTCAGGGCAGCGCCTTCGCCGTGACGCTCGACCGCACGGCGTTCTTCCCCGAGGGCGGCGGCCAGGGCGCGGATCACGGCGCGCTGGGCGACGCGCGCGTGACGGACGTGCACGAGGTTCAGGGCGAGGTCGTCCATACGGTGGACAGGCCGCTTGCGCCGGGCGCGGAGGTGCGCGGCAGCGTGGACGCCGTGCGCCGGCTGGACATGATGCAGCAGCACAGCGGCGAGCACATCTTCTCCGGCCTGGTGCATCAGCTGCACGGCTACGACAACGTGGGCTTCCACATCGGCACGGAGGCCGTGACGATGGACTTCAGCGGCCCGCTGGACCGCGAGCAGATTCTGCACATCGAGCGCCTGGCCAACGAGGTCGTCTGGCGCAATGTGCCGGTGCGCACCCTGCTGCCCACAAAGGAAGAGCTGGCACAGATGACCTATCGCAGCAAGAAGGCGCTGGAGGGCACGGTGCGCATCGTGACGATCCCCGGCGCGGACACCTGCGCCTGCTGCGGCACGCATGTGCGCGAGACCGGCAGCATCGGCCAGATCAAGGTGATCGGCTGGCAGAGCTACAAGGGCGGCGTGCGCATCTCGATCCTCTGCGGGCGGCGCGCGCTGGCATACGAGCAGGCCATGCTCGAGCAGACCAAGGAAAGCGCGGCGGCGCTGTCCAGCAAGCAGCAGGAGCTTTCCGCCGCGGTGAGCCGCGTGATCGCCGAGCGCGATCAGCTGCGCTTTCAGAACGAGCAGCTGGGGCTGCGCGTCTTTGAGCTGATGGCGGCGCAGGAGGCGGACAAGGCTGTGCGCGTGGTCTGCTGCGATGCGCTGCCGGCGGCGATGGCGCGCCGGGCGGCGGGCCGCCTGTGCGCGGGCGCGCGCCTGGGGCTGGTGCTCGTCCCCCGCGAGGGCGGGTACAGCTTTGCGCTCTCCAGCGAGGCGCAGGACGTGCGCCCGATCTGCGCCGCGCTGTGCCGTGCCTTTGGCGGCAAGGGCGGCGGCGCGCGGGACATGGCGCAGGGTGTGCTGGCCGGGGGAAAGCCGGAGGAGCTGCGCGCGGCGCTGGAGGGGTGCCCGCAGGGATGAGCGCAGGCGGCGGCAGCCCTATATTCTGACGAGCGAAGCGGTCTTGTCAAAGGATCACATACAATGGGCATATACGGCGACACCTGTCAAAGAGGTCTGGCAATCCGATCTCTTTGGACAGGTGTTTGCTGATACACGGTGGCGCGAAGGGCCTTCCTGGGCGGACGGGAAAACGCGCCGTGGGATCGGGTGCGGTGAAATATAGCCGGACAGGGAATTTGGGAGTTGCCTGACCGATATGGAGCGTATATAATATGGATATACATGCTTCAGGATGCGCCGCGCAGGCTGACCGGCAAACGCTCGTTTGCCTGGCAGCCTGCGCAGATCATCGCCACCATACGAAGGAAGGCTGTTTGTTGATGAAGGTTTTACTGACGGGAATTCTCCCGTATTCGATCTGGACCATCGCAGCCCGTCTTGCGCGCGGCGGCGATCAGGTCGCGGTGATGGGGCATTCCGATGCGGCCGCCGGTATTCCCAAGGGCGTCAGCTATTACGATATTCATCCCAACCATCATGAAGCGCTGAAGCTGCTGGAAGCCACCCATTACGAGGCGGTTGTCTTCTTCTTTGCCTACCAATGCGAGGAAGCGCAGGAATATGGCTCCATTCAGGGCGGCATGCTGGATGCGCTGTTTGCCATGCTGGGCGTCGTGGGGCATTGCGGTGTGGAGAAGTTTATCCTTGTGACGGATCAGCGCGTATTCGGCTCCGGGCAGGCCGCGCTGGAGACACAGACGCCCCTGCCGGACACGCCGACAGGCGTGCTGATCAAGGCGGCTGAGGATTGCTTCTTTTGCGGCGCGCCCGATACGGTGCATCCGCTTCTGGTTCGCGTCACCAGCCTGTATGAGCCGCAGGATCCGCACAGCTTCTTTTCGTACGCCCTGAAATGCGCGCAGAGCGGTACGCCGATGCTCCTGCCCGGCACGCAGGATACGCCCTGCGATTTTCTGCACGCCGATGATCTGGCATTCTTCCTCTCCCTGGCCCTGGGCAATCGCCTGTCGGGGGTGGCGCATCTGTGCTATGGAAAGCCCTATACCTATGGCAGCGTTGCGCAGCTGCTGATGGATCGCATTGAGAACCTGTCGGTGAAATACAGCGGCGAAGCCAGGCGCACCCAGGTGCTGAGCGGAACCGTTGCCCAATCCCTTGCGTGGATTCCCAGGCATGATTTCTCCCATGAGCTGGACCAGCTGTGCGCGGCGGAGGCCTTCGGCAAGCCCGGCGATGGCAAAGCGGCGGAAGGCGGAATCAGGCGGCTGGTCAGGCGGCTGACGCCGGTTGTCGAATTGATCGTGCTGGCCTGTGCCGCCGTCTTCTTCACGCATCAGTCCCGGAACAACGCAGTTCTGAGCACGATGGACTACATGCTGCTGTTTGTGGCCATCATGGGCACCGTGCACGGCTGCACGATGGGCATTGCCGCCTCGCTGATCGCCTGCCTGCACTATGCCGTGGAATGGGTGGTCGGCGGCAACGATCTGTACCTGCTGCTGTACAATTCGGATCATTGGCTGCCGCTGTGCTGCTATATGCTGTGCGGCTCGCTCTTTGGCTATCTGCGGGACAAGCTGATCGCCCAGATCGACACCCAGAAGCGGGAAATGGACGAGCTGAGCGCGCAGAATGAGTTCCTGAAGACGCTGTATCACCAGGTGGATGAAAACCGCAACCAGCTGCAGGAGCAGGTGATGCGCACCCGGGACAGCTATGGCCGCATCTACCACATCACCCGCGAGCTGGATACGCTCCAGCCGGAGCAGGTGTTTCTCTCCACCCTGGATGTGCTGGAGGACACCCTGCAGAATCATTCCGTGGCGCTGTATGAATGCAATCCCGGCGGGGCATATGCGCGCCTGGTGGTTCAGTCCCGCTCGATGAAACGGATTGCCCGGTCGCTGAACCTGAACCAGTATCCGGCCATGGCCGAGTGCCTTGGCCAGGGCAAGCTGTATGCCAACACCAGCCTGAATCCGGATTATCCCACCTATGCCGCCCCGGTGCTCAACGCCGGGAGCCTCAAGGCGATCCTCGTGCTCTGGAGCGTGCCCTTTGAGAAGCAGACGCAGTATTACGAAAACCTGTTCAGCGTGGTGGCGGGTCTGGTGCAGAGCGCGTTGGTGCGCGCGCTCCATCATCTCACCCTCGCCGCGGACGAGTACTATATCGCGGGGACACACATCCTGACAGACGGCGCCTTCCGTTCTGCGCTGGGCGTCTACCAGACGATCCGCAAGCGGCGCACGGGCCAGTTCCTGCTGGTGCAGGCGTCTGGCGACGGGGAGCTTACGCCGCAGCAATACGATGAGCAGATTGGCCGCTCGGTGCGTGCAACCGACCTGATCGGCCGGATGAACGACGGCGGCTACTACGTGCTCTTCCCGCAGGCGTCCATTGAGAATCTGCCCCAGATTTCTGCCCGCTTCCATGCGAACGGCCTGGAATGCAGGGTGGTGTCACAGGAGGCTGCCTATGCCGGTTGAGCTTTGGCTTGCGGGGGCAGCCGCCGTTCATGTGCTCGCCATCCTGCTGTGCGATCGGGTGTCGCGCGCCCGCGGACGGAGGCTGAGGCTGCCCACGCTGCTGTTTTGCCTGCTGCTGCCGGTATGCGGCCCGGTCACCTGCTGGATCATCGCCAGCGCGAAGGAGCCCAGGAGCGATGCGACAGACCACCTCCGACGGAACGAGCAGCACTATGCCCAGCTCATCTCCGCGGGCAACGGCGCATCCGATATCGTGCCGCTGGAGGAGGCGTTTCTGATCAATACGCCGCAGAAGCGCCGGGAATTGATGCTGAACCTGCTTCGCTCGGATCCCAGAAAGTATCTGGACCTGCTGCTGCTGGCCCGCTTCAACGAGGATACCGAGACAGCCCACTATGCCACCGCAACCCTCACGGAGATCCAGCGCCAGATTCAGCTGGAGCTTCAGCAGGCGCAGATGGAGGTTGTCCGTCGCCCCAATGACACCATGGCTCACAGCACCTATGTCCATCTGCTGAAGGACTATGTGGACAGCGGCCTGCTGGAGGGGCATCTGCTGCTGCGTCAGCGCATGGTGCTGGAGCAGGCGATGGCGGCGTTCCCCGAGGGCGGGCTTACGCCGGAGCTGATGAATATCCGCGTGAGCAATTTGCTGGAGCTTCAGCAGCCCGCCGAGGCCCGGGGCTGTGCGCAGAAGATGATCTCTCTCTGGCCGCAGGACGAGACCGGCTGGCTTGCGCTGCTGCATGTGTGTGTGGAAACCCGCGACAGGGCGGGCCTGCAGGCGTTGATGGCCCGCGCGTCCGGGCAGGACGTGGAGTGGACGCGCAGTGGCCTGGAACGAATGCAATACTTTGATGGAAAAGACGGAAACGAGCCCCTGGAGCGGGCTGCGGCAGAAGGAGCGGAGCCATGAATTCCAAATACCTGTGGAGAATGTTGATGCCCATGGGGATCATGATCGCCATACTCGCCGCTGTGCTTTTGTCCCACAGGGGGCTGGAGATTGACGCGCGGGCGGCTCAGCTCGAGCAGCTGACCACGGCGCAAGGCCCGCAGGCAGACCAGGGTCATCCGGAGCTGCTGCTGCTCACCGGCCAGCACGAAAGCCTGCGCATCACGGTGACGGAATCGCTGGAGCAGATGAAGATCCCCTATATGGAGGCGCCCGCGGAGCAGTTTGGCATGCAGCTGCTCGAGGGGATCCATACGGTACTCCTCCTTCGGCCCGATCTGGAAAGCATCGGCCTGGAAAGGCTGGTGCAGCTCGTGGGCTGGGTGGAGGAGGGCGGTCGCTTTGCCCTGATGACGCAGCCGGAGGCGGACGACGGCTTTGCGCTCGTCAGCCGCAAGCTGGGCATTGTGGAGTATGAAAGCGACGCGAAGGAATACCTGACGCTTCGCTTTCGCAGCGGTCTTCTGCCCCTGTGGGGGGACGGGGTGTTCGACACAGACCTGAACGACTATACGCTGCCTGTCCGCCTGGACGACGCGTGCAGCGTCTATCTGCAAACGGCGGACGAGGCCGCCTGGCCGATCATGTGGACACGCCCGCTGGGCAGCGGCAGAGTCGCCGTGCTTGACGCCAATCTCACCCTGGGCAAGGATTCGCGCGGGTATATCATGAATCTGCTCAGCGTGCTGGAGGACGCGCTGGTCTACCCCATCATCAACGCCGGCATGGTGTTTGTCGACGACTTCCCCGCGCCGCAGCCGGCGGGCTTTGACCAGCGGCTGAAGGAGACCTACGGCTTCAGCACGCAGGGCTTCTTCCGCAACCGCTGGTGGCCGGACATGAAGCGTCTGACCTGGACCGAGGGCGTGCGCTATACCGGCGTGCTGGTGGAAACCTACAACGACAACGTGACCGGCCCCTTTGTCCCCGACAGCGAGGAGCGGGGGATTGTCCGCTTTTACAGCTCGGAGATTCTTCAATCCGGGGGCGAGATTGGCCTGCATGGCTACAATCATCAGCCGCTCTGCCCGGAGGGGTTTGGCTACGCGGACGAGGGCTATAACTGCTGGCCCGGCACGGACAGGATGGCTCAGGCCATCAGGGAGCTGGTGCGCTATGGGCATGATTTCCTTCCCAACGCGCAGTTTGCCACCTATGTGCCGCCCTCCAACTACCTGAGCGATGTGGGGCAGGCCGTGCTGCTTTCCACCGTGCAGGGGCTGCGCACCATTTCGGGGCTGTATCTGCCGGAGGATGGCATGAACACATTGACTCAGGAATTCGCGGAGGAAGACGACGGCAGCATTTCCGTGCCGAGAATCACCGCGGGCTTTTCCATAGACGACTACAACCGGCTGGTCATGGCGCAGGAGCTTGGGCTGCATGGCGTTTTGTCGCACTTTGTTCATCCCGATGACGTGCTGGACGACGAACGCGGCGCCGCGCTCGGCTGGGAGAGGATGTACCAGGACTTCCAGGAGCTGGTGGGCGAGCTGAACGCCACCTACCGGCAGCTGCGCTGGTCCACCGCCTCGGAGGGCGCCGCGGCAGTGCAGCGCTATGACCGCGTGGGGATTGAGCGCCGCATGGATGGCCATGTGCTTCAGCTCAGGCTTTCGATGCTCTATGACGAGGTGTGGCTGGCGCTCTGGTCGGATGCGGAGCCGGTCACGGTATCGGGCGCGGAGCTGTATCGTATTTCGGACAGGCTGTACTGGCTGCGGGCCACGCAGCCGGACGTGTGCATTGCCTGGGAGGAGGCGCCATGAGGATCTGCGTGATATGCGAGGGCTGCTATCCCTTTGTCGCAGGCGGCGTCTCCAGCTGGCTGCATGGCCTGATCCGCAGTATGCCCCAGCATGAATTTGTCATCTGGGCCATCGGCGCACAGGAAAAGCAGCGCAATCACTATGCCTACGAGATGCCGGACAACGTGGTGGGCATGCAGGATGTCTATCTGGATTCGGTGCTTCACGAGCATCTGCGCCCCAGGCGGCGTTCGCTGCACCTGAAGAAGGATCAGCGCGCGGCCCTGTGCGCGCTGCTGCGCTGCGCGGAGCCGGATTGGAACTGCCTGTTCCGGCTGCTGAGCCGCAAGGGCACCGGCAACGTGGAGTTTCTGCTGACCCGCGAGTTTTTGGAAATCCTGATGGAGATCGCCGCGGAGAGCTACCCGCACGTGGCGTTTACCGACTATTTCTGGACCATCCGCTCCATGTTTCTGCCCCTGCTGTATCTGATGGGCGGCGACGTGCCCGAGGCGGATCTGTATTACTCCGTTTCCGCGGGCTACGCGGGCGTGCTCGGCTCGATGGCGCATCTGCGCACAGGCAAGCCCTTTGTGCTGACAGAGCACGGCATCTATACCCGGGAGCGCGAGGAGGAAATCCTGCGCACCGACTGGGTGCCTGCGCAGTTTAAGGATTTGTGGATCAACATGTTCTACATGTTCACGCGCTGCGCCTATCGCTACGCGGACAGGGTGACCTCGCTTTTCTATCGCGCAAGCCTGATTCAGCAGGAAATCGGCTGCCCGCCGAAGAAATGCCGCGTCATTCCCAACGGCGTCAACTACGAACGCTTCAGCAGGGTGCCGCCCAAGCAGGAGGATGGATGGGTGGACATCGGCGCGGTGGTGCGCCTGGTGCCGATCAAGGATATCAAGACCATGCTGTACGCGTTTTCGCTGGTGTGCACGGAGCGCAGCGACGTGCGCCTGCACATCATGGGCCCCACGAACGAGGACGAGGAATACTACGAGGAATGCGTCCGGCTCAAGGAGGATCTGGGCCTGAAAAACGCCATCTTCACCGGGCGGGTGAACGTGGTGGAATATCTGGAGAAGATCGATTTTGTGCTGCTGACCAGCCTTTCCGAGGGACAGCCCCTGGCTGTGCTGGAGGGAATGGCCGCCGGCAGGCCTGCCGTCACGACCGATGTGGGCAGCTGCCGGGAGCTGCTGGAGGGAAGCCGTGACGATTTCGGCCCGGCTGGCTTATGCGTGCCCGTGATGCACCAGAGCGCGCTGGCCGAGGCCATGCTGACGCTGTGCGAAAATGCGGACATGCGCAGGCAGATGGGCCAAAACGGCATGCGCCGCGTCTGCGCCGTCTATCAGCTCAGCACCATGGTGGAGCGTTATGACGCGCTCTTTAGCGAAGTCGCGGGAGGGGATGGCCATGGCGGGAATCGGGTTTGAGCTGAGAAAGCTCTTCATTGGCCGCGGCGTCATCCGCAAGCTGCGCGCGTATGCCTTCGCCGGCGTGATTTGCTCGGGCACCATGCTGCTTGCCATCCTGCTTTTGCTGGGCGTACAGGGCCTGGCGGAGGCCTTCGGCGCCAGCAGGGAGCAGCGCGACGTGCTGGTGAGCGTGATCGTGTATGCGCTGTTCATCAGCATGCTGCTCACCTCCATGTTCCAGACCTTCCTGTCGCGTTATGTGGCGGATATGCTCTATCAGGGGAGGAACGACAAGGTCATCCCCTCGCTCATCGGCGCATCCCTTGTGCTGATGGTGCCGGGCGGCGCGCTGTTTGGCTGGATGATTTCCACCGCGGACGCACTCAGCCTGCCGGAAAAGGTGCTGGGCTGGACGCTGTTCATGGAGCTTGTGCCGACCTGGCTGCAAATGTCCTATATCACTGCGGCCAAGGACTACCGCTCCGTGCTGACGGTGTTTGCGCTGGGCGTCGCGCTGGCCCTGGGGCTGGGCATGGGCCTGCTGCTGCTGGGGCTTGGCCCGATCACCGCGCTGCTGGCGGCGCTGGCTGTCGGCTATGGCGTGATGCTGTCCGGCTTTATGAGGGTGCTGCTGCATTATTTCCCCGTGGGCAGCGGAAGCGCGCTCAGCTTTATCAGCTGGCTGTCGCGCACGCCGGATCTGCTGCTCACCGGCTTTCTGAGCATGGCGGGGGCCTTTGTGCACATTGTTTTGATGTGGTTCAGCCCGCTGGGCATGCGCGTGACCGGCGTGTTCAGGCAGGCCAGCACCTTTGACGCCGCCGCGTTTTACGCATACCTGGTGACCATCCCGACCAACATCAATTTCATCGTGTCGGTGGAGGTCAATTTTTACAGCAAATACAGGAAGTACTTTGACGACATCGTGTCGGGCGGCTCTGTCGGGCAGATTCAGATTTCCCGCGATGCCATGATCACCGTGCTCAGGCAGGAAATCATCAAGCTGAGCGAGGTGCAGGTATTCTTTATGGCGGCGTATGTGATCCTCATGCGCTATTTCCTGGCCGGTATCGGCTTCACCTCCGATATGATTGCCATGGTTCAGGTGATGGCGATCGGGTACAGCGCATTCTGCCTGGGCAACTGCCTCATGCTTTTGCAGCTCTACTTCAATGACCGCATGGGCGCGCTGATGACCTGCGCAGTGTTCTTCGCAGTCAACACGGCGGTCAGCCTGTGGACGCTCCGCGCGCCGCCGCTGTATTATGGCTTTGGCATTGCGGCAGCCGGCCTTGTCATGTACGGGATTGCGCTGCTCCGGCTGATGCTCTTTATCCGTCATGTGGATTATCATGTGTTCTGCACGCAGCCGGTGATCAACAGCCCGAGCGTCGGCTTCTGGATGCGGCTGGCAGGCCGGCTGGATGAACGCGCCGAGCAGGGCGGCAGAAAAGGGCGCGCTGCCCATGAATCGCGCTCAGCATAGGAGGGACGAATACCCATGCGAAAGAACCTTTGTCTGGTATGGATGCTGGCAGTGCTCTGCCTGCTGCTTGCCGGATGCGCAAATGACCCCGCTGCGCAGGACGAACCCGGGCAGACGGCGGAGCGTGTGCCCATCAGCAAGGCGGAATGGCCGGATGTCAATTCGCTGACGCTTGAGGACGACAGCGCGCTGTACGCCGCGTATGATCCGGTGCAGCCGGTCTGCTTCTATGTGACCGTTGTCGGCGGAAACGCAGCCGACGGCACTGATCATACGCTGGCCGAGGTCAATTCATATCTGAATCTGCAGGGAATGACCGATGCTGAGAAGATCAAGAGCGAAATCATCTTCCAGGTCGGAGATGAAACGGGGCCTCTTCCCGGCGAGGTGGGCTACGACGCTGTGGCCAGCAATGCGACGATCAATGTCCGGGGCCGCACCAGCACGGGGTACCCGCAGAAGTCCTATCGGATTGACCTGTTTGATACTGCCGGCCTCTGGCGCGGGCAGCGGGCGATTGCCCTGAACAAGCATCCGGGCGATCCGACGCGCCTGCGCAACATGCTGTACTTTCAGCTGCTTCAGGACGTGCCCGGCATGGTCAGCCTGCGCACGCAGTTTGTCCACCTGTACGTCCGGGACAAGACCGATCCGGCTGCGCCGGACGCCTTTGTGGATTACGGCCTGTTCACCCAGGTGGAGCTGCCCAACGGCCGCTACCTGCGCAATCATGGGCTGAGCAGAAACGGCGCGCTGTACAAGGCCAATCTGTGCGAAATGTTCCGCTATGAGGACGCGCTGAAGCTGGAAACCGACCCCGAATTTGACGAGGCGGCCTTCCGGCAGGTGCTCGAGCCAAAGACCACCAACGATCACGAAGGGCTGCTGAAGATGCTGGACGCGGTGAACGACCTGTCCCAGCCGATTGACGAGGTCATCAGCCGGTACTTCGACATGGACAATCTGACCAGCTATCTGGCGTTCAACATGCTCATGGGCAACGCGGACAGCGACGCCCAGAACTACTACCTGTACTCGCCGGTGAACAGCGACACCTGGTATTTCCTCTGCTGGGACGGCGACGGCTGCCTGGGCTACTATGAGGACGAGCTGACGGACAATCAGTGGGCCGACGCGTCGTGGACACGGGGCGTATCCTGCTATTGGGGCAATCGCCTGTTCAACCGGGCGCTGCGCTCGCCCGCCTTCCGCGAGGCGCTGCGAAGCAAGGTGGAGGCGCTGCATCAGACGATCACGGCGGAGCGCATCGACGAGCTGATTGCGCGCTGCCGGGAGACCGTAGATCTGTACACCGCCGTGATGCCGGACGCTGTGGGCATGGGCATGGAGCGCAGCAGGCTGGAATTGCTCTATGCGAACATGGCCAAGGACACCGACCGGGCCTATCAGGCGATCCTGGATTCCTTCGAGCGCCCCATGCCCTTCTACCTGGGCGAGGTGACGGCGCAGGACGGAGAGCTGCTGTTCTCCTGGGAACCTTCCTACGACTTCCAGGAGGAATTCATCCGCTATCAGTTCGATCTGGCTACGGACTGGTCCTTTGAAGGGGACGCGCTGGTGTTCAGCGCCGGGGATCTGCTGACCACCTCGCAGCGGACAGCGCTTCCTTCGCCCGGCGTGTACTACTGGCGGGTGACTGCCGTGGATGAAAGCGGGAACACCCAGATCGCCTTCAATCAGGTAGAGACAGATTCCGGCATTCATGGCGGAACGCTCCGCGTGATCATCCAAGAGGATGGGACGGTGATCAATCCTGTATGAACGGGTATCGCCATGAGCTGAAATACCTGATCAATCTGCCGGACTGGGCCATGCTCGTCTCGCGCCTGCCGGCCGTTGTGCAGCGCGATCTGCATGCCGGGGCAAACGGCGAGTATCATATCCGCAGCCTGTACTTCGACGATTACTGGAACACAGCCTACGAGGAAAAGGAGCTTGGCATCCTGACGCGGCGCAAGTACCGCATCCGCATTTACAACTGCGAGGACAAGGTCATCCGCCTTGAACGCAAGAGCAAGTACGGCCCCTACATTCACAAGGAATCCGCGCCCCTGACGCGGGACGAGGCAGAGCGCATCCTGGACGGGGACTACGGCTTTCTCCTTCGCAGCCCGCACAACCTGCTGCGGGAGTTCTATTTCGAGTGCACCTCCCGCATCATGCGGCCCAGGGTCATTGTGGATTACGACCGCGAGCCGTTTGTGATGGAGGCGGGCGATGTGCGCATCACCTTCGACAAGCATGTGCGCGCCGGGATGGGCGCCTTTGCGCTGTTTGATCCGGCGCTCCCCACCGTGGAGGTGCTGCGCGGCGACCAAATGATCCTGGAGGTCAAGTTCACCAGCTTTCTGCCCAGGCTGGTCAGGCAGCTTCTGCCGCCCGGGGCCTGTGAACTGACTGCCGCATCCAAATACGTCCTGTGCTGCGACGCGGCTGTGCGCCAGCAGCCATACCAGAGAACGGAGGGAATCCAATGGGCAACACGTTGACTTTTCAGGACATCTTCAAGAAATCCTTCCTCGAAATGGGCGGCCTGCTTCAGGGCGCCAACATGGAGATCATGCTGCGGGCCATGGGCAACATTCTGCTGTCCGTCGTGCTGGGCTTTCTCATCTACTGGCTTTATCGCAAGACCTATGCCGGCGTGGTGTACAGCCGCAGCTTTGCGACCTCGCTGATCGGCATGACCCTGCTGACCTGCGCCATCATCGTGACGATTCAGTCCAACACGGTGCTGTCCCTGGGCATGGTGGGCGCGCTGAGCATTGTGCGCTACCGTACAGCCATCAAGGATCCGATGGATCTTTTGTACCTGTTCTGGTGCGTGGCCAGCGGCATTGCAACGGGCGCGGGCATGTTCCCGGTCGCGCTGTTTGTCTTTGCGGTGATGGCGCTGATTCTGCTGGCGCTCAAGCGCCGGCGCTCACCCCGGGATGAAATGTACATCCTGCTGGTGCACTATTCCGGCCAGGCGATTGACGAGGCCGTGCGCCGCGCGCTGGGCACCTGCCCCTACAAAATCAAATCCAAGACCATCCGCAAGCACGACGTGGAAATGGCCATTGAGGTTCGCGTCCGCAAGAATGACATGCGCTTTGTCGATGAGCTGCGCGGCGTGCCGGGCGTAAGCGACCTGACGCTGGTGCAGTACAGCGGAGACTATATTGACTGATGAAAAAGCTGAGCCTTTGGATGCTGCTGTGCGCCCTAGCATGGCTGCCTGCTCTCGCCGGCGCGGCAGCGATCAGCGTGAGCTATGTCCCGTACGGGGGAGAGCTGGTCAATCCGCTGATCGGCAATGTCGCCTGGGCAGACGGGGACGCCGGTCACGAGCAGCCCTTTACCCTGGTATATGCCAACCTGACGTGGGCTGAGCTGGAGCCGGAGGAGGGCCGGCTCGACTTTGCGTCCTTTGAGGAACGAAATCACTTTGACCGATGGCGCGCGGAGGGAAAGCGGCTCATCCTGCGGTTTGTGATGGATGTGCCGACCAAACGCAGGCACGCGGATATTCCGGACTGGCTGATGGACAGGGCCGGGGGCGCGTATTACAGCTGCCCCTATGGCCGGGGCTACTGCCCGGACTATGCGCAGGAGGCGCTGATCGAGGCGCATGCGCGCGTCATCCGCGCCCTGGGCCAGCGATATGACGGCGACCCCTTTGTCGCCTATGTGGAGCTGGGATCATTGGGCCACTGGGGAGAGTGGCATGTTCACAGCAAGGCCGGAAAAATGCCCGGGGAGCCTGTTCGCGATCGCTATGCGCAGGCGTACAGGGACGCCTTCACCCAAACGCCGCTGATGATGCGCCGCCCCTTCCGCTTTGCGGCGCAGAACGGAATCGGGCTGTACAACGACGCGGCCGGTCAGCCGGAGGAAACGCAAACCTGGCTGGATTGGATTGCGCATGGCGGCGCCTATGATGTGACGGGAGAAACGGACGCCCTGGCGCCCATGCCGGATGCCTGGATGACAGCCCCCGTCGGCGGAGAGCTGACAACCAGCATCAAAAAAACAGCGCATCTGCGCGCTGCGCTGGAGCAAACGATCTCCCTGTTTGAGCGTTCGCATGCCTCGTGGATCGGCCCGGGCAGCTTTGTGGATATCGCGCGGGGCGGCGAGGATCAGGCGGCGCTGGACCGGCTGATGCAGCGGATCGGGTATCGGCTGCGCATTTCCGGCGCGACGATCGACACGGACGCGCATACGCTGACGCTGGAATGGACAAACGACGGCGTTGCGCCCTTCTATCATGACTGGAAGCCGTGTGTCCGCTTCACGGAGGCGGATGGGACGCAGCACATCCTTGCGCTGAATATGCGGCTGATCGATGTTGTCCCGGGTGAGACGGTCTCGGTGCAGACGGCATTGCCCGCCGTTTCCTGCAAGGTCGAGGTGGGCATACTGGATCCGCTCAATGATATGCCGGGCGTCACGCTGGCCATGTGCACGCCGCAGGAGGACGGCTGGGCGCTCCTGTTTGATTGGATCACATGGCCGTGAGAGGATGCGCGGGCGCATAGGGAGGCATAGAAAGAGGGGCTGTACGGCTAATCCAGAGCATTTGATGAAGCAGCTTTTCGAAGAATCATTGGCTTTTTGAGCTTGGGGCGCTGCCCCAACGCCCCGCCAAGGGGCTTTCCGGTCGACCCGGGAAGGGCAATCGTGGCAGTAAAGCTGCTCCTTTGCCGTTCCGGTGTTTCGCCTGCCTGCTTCCGCCGCTGGCGGAGACAGGCTCCGGTCCCTTTGGAAACCCTCGGGCGCAGATTCTTGGATTTTGCTTGGAATGTCTGGATTCTTAGCCTGACAGCCCCTTTCGTATACGGATTATGCCCTTCTGGCTCCCGTCGTGCCGCGCACGACCAGCTCCACCGGCAGGGTGAAGTCCGCCGGGTTGGGGCTTTGGCCTGCGATGAGCGCAAAGAGCGCCTCGGCGGCGCGCTCGCCTTTGCCGATGCCGTCCTGGCGGATGGTGGTCAGCGGGGGATTGCACATGCGCGCGATGTCCACGTCGTCGAAGCCGACGATGGAGATGTCCTCCGGCACGCGAACGCCGCGCTCGCGCAGCCCCGCCATGATCGCCACAGCGTACTGGTCGCCGCTGACGCAGATGGCGCTGAAGCCGCCGCGCCCGGCCAGCTGCCGGCCCATGGCGATGGCGCTGTCGGCCCGGAAGGGGTGCAGCGAATTGATGAGCTTGGCGGGGTCCGGCTCGATCCCGGCGTCGCGCAGGGCGGCGAGATGGCCCTGATAGCGCTGATCGTTGTTCTGGAAGCCCAGGTCCACCGCGCCGACGAACAGGATGTCGCGGTGGCCCAGCGAGAGCAGGTGCTCGGTGGCCAGGCGGCCGCCCTCGTAATCGGCGGCGCGCACCTGGATGAGCGTGGGATCGTCAAAATAGGTGTTGATGGTCACGCAGGGCTTGCCCCGGCGGCGGACAAAGCGCACCAGATCCTGGGACACATAGTCCTTGAAGATCACGCCGTCAGGGTTCCAGTTGTCCAGCATCAGGCGCAGGACGCCCTCGTCGGTGCCGCGGCGCATCATCAGGAAATAGCCGTGCCGGGTGACGACGTTTTCGATGCCGCACAGCAGCACGCTGGCAAAGCCGTTGCCGGCGTAGGTTTCCTGCGGGCTGTGGGAGTCGATATAGGCGATGATGTGGGAGGAATGGCTGACCAGCGCACGGGCGGACATGTTGGGCACATAGTGCATCTCCTCGATGGCCTTGCGGATGCGATCGATGGTCTGCGGGGAGACGCGGTCGTAGTTGCCGTGGATGACGTTGGAGACGGTGGTCAGGCTGACGCCGACGGCATTGGCGATGTCCTTCATGGTGGCCATGGCGATTCCTCCTTGCTTGCGATGGGCTCTAGCCGGATTATATCACACAAGCGCGGCACATGCAAATCGGGCGGCTCCGATTGGAGCCGCCCGACAGTCTGTCGCTGCAAGTCTGCTGTCGCATCCTTGCAGCGGATAGGGAACGAAAGAGCATCATTTCTCGCGCGCCCTGCGGGCACACTCCAAATGATCAGGGAAGCGGCTTGCAGCCGCTCCTCGAACCGGCAAAGCCGGTCCTGCGGATTGGATATGAAGGGGCTGCGGCCCCTTCATTCATCCCCGGAGCTGATTGCGTAGATTGTTGATACTTTGACGGGAGGCTCCGATTGGAGCCTCCCGAACGATTGGATGGGGATCAGTACTTGAGCTTCTTGGTCTTCTCCCAGCCCTCGTTGATGGCCTCCTGATGGCTGGTGGCATAGGGGCCGATCTCCTTGGCCTTCTCCATCGGGATGGGGAAGTGCACGCAGACGTGGCCGGCGAAGTTGTTGTCCTTGATGTGATAGGTGTCGTGCGGGGTGTTGTGCGTGGTGCCGATGTAGGTCTTGCCGTCGGAGAAGGTGACCCACACGGGCTTGGGCGTCCAGGTGGTCTTGCCGCCGAAGGCCTTGTTCATCATCTCGGTATCCTGCGCGGTGAGCGGCTCAGCATCCATGTGAGCGTCCTTGGAGAGGATGCGCAGCGTCCAGGAATAGCCGGTGGCGAAGTCATACACCGTGCAGGTCGTGCCGTTGGCGTAGTTCCTGCGCCAGTTGTAGAAGTTGGAATAGAGCACGTTGCCGGCAGTGGCGGTGTTCAGGGAGCCGGAGCTGCCGGAATTGCCGGAAGCGGGGTTGCTGATGGCGGTGTTGATCGCGGCGAGCGTGCGCTTGCCGGCGATGCCGTCCGCGGTCAGGCCGCTGGCCTTCTGGAAGGCCATGACGGCGTCCTTGGTCTTGGAGCCGAAGTTGCCGGTCTTGTTGCCGGTGTAATAGCCCAGCGTGGTCAGCAGGTTTTGCAGCTTGAGCACCTCGCTGCCGCTGGAGCCCTCCTGCAGGGTCACGGACGTATCGAGCTTTGTGGACGAGGACGACGAGGACGAGGAGGACGAGGACGACGAGGAGCCGCCCGCGAGCTTGCTGGCGATCTTGGCCAGGGTCTTGCTGCCGGCGATGCCGTCGGCGGAGAGGCCGTTGGCCTTCTGGAAGTTGTAGACGGCCTCCTGCGTCAGCTTGCCGTAGTTGCCGGTGACGGAGCCGGTGTAATAGCCCAGAGCCTTGAGGTTCTCCTGCAGGGTACGCACGCCGTCGCTGCGCACGCCGTACTTGAGCACCGAGCTGTCGCTGCCGGAGGAGGACGACGAGGAGGACGAGGACGACGAGGAGCCGCCCTTGAGCTTGCTGGCGATCAGCTCGAGCGTCTTGCTGCCGGCGATGCCGTCGGCGGAGAGGCCGTTGGCCTTCTGGAAGTTGGTGACGGCGGCCTCGGTCAGGGTGCCGAAGTGGCCGCTGATGGAGCCGGTGTAGTAGCCCAGGGTCTTGAGGTTCTCCTGCAGGGTGCGCACGGCGTCGCTCTGGCTGCCATAGCGCAGGGCGGCGCTGTCGCTGCCGGAGGAGGACGACGAGGACGAGGACGACGCCTTGATATTGGCCGCCGCATACAGCTCGTTGATGGTCTCCTGGCCGGCAATGCCGTCGGCCTCGAGCGCATAGCGCTTTTGGAAATCCCGGATGGCGGCCTCGGTCTTGGCGCCGTAGTGGCCGGTGATATCGCCGGAATAGAGCTTGAGCTGCTTGAGCGCGGTCTGGATGGTGGCGATCTCGTCCGCCTCATCGCCGAGCTTATAGGTCTGCGCCGACGCGAGGGCGCATACGCACATCATGAGCGCGGCCAGCAGGGCCGCCGCAATTTTCTTTCCTGACGCAATCTTCATGAGGGCATGCGTCTCCTTTCATCTCATCTACGTCATCAGTTTATTACAGAATGTAACATTTGTCAAGATGAATTTAAGAAACAAGACGCATTCGGGAAACAATTGTGCGGTTTTATTCGGAAACCGGCGAAATCTTTGCAAATGGCACGGCGGACAGGGGGGTGTAAGCCAGCGTGCCCGTCTCATTGCGCGCGCTTGAAAAGACATGCGCCGCCTGCGCGGTGAAGGAGAGCGGCCCGGGCGGCGGGGGCAGGCACGCAGGCATCGCGGCGTGCCGCGCCAGGGTGATGTGCGGCGAGAACGGCCCGGGATCCGCGGGCAGGCCGGCGCGCAGCAGCGCGTCCGTCAGCGCCGCGTGCAGGGGATCGAGCGAGGGTACGCTGCGCACGCGCAGGATGAAGATCGCGTTCTGCGCGCGGCCAAAGTACCCTGGGCCGTCCAGCGTCAGCCGCGGCGCCGGGAAGCCGGCCGCGACGCGCGCGAGGACGGCCCTTGCCTCCGGCAGGCGCTCCGGCGGCACCTCGCCCAGGAAGGCGAGGGTGATATGGTGGTTGGCCGCGTCCGCGTACCGCCCCGGGATGGCAGAGCGCGCATCGCGGGCATAGGCTGCCGTGGCATCGCGGACGGGCGCGGGCAGCGTCAGGCCGAAAAACAGGCGCATCAGGGTTCCCCTCCCTCCTTTTGGGCCATTGTAGCATGTTTGGCCCCGGCAGGCAAGGGCGGCGCCGCCGGGCGCGGCAGCTGGGCCATCCGGGCAGTCATCCGGATGGGCGCCTGGGTGGGCCGGGCGGGACAGCCCTGCTCTTATGGATTTGCCGCGTCGATCAGCGCCGCGCAGGCCAGCGGCGTCTGGTGCGCCGCCGGTGCGGCGGCGGCCCAGATGGCCTCGATCGCGTCCGTGTAGTGCGCGTCGGGGCGGAGCGTGTCCGCCAGGCGCAGCGCCCGCATGAGCGTCGCAGCCGGCGAGGGCAGCTCGCCGTCAAAAATCGCCGGCACGCGCGGGAAGAAGGCGGCGGGATCCCGGGGCGTGTGCATGGGCAGACCGTCCTCGCGCACGAAGGCGTGCAGCGCAGCGCCCAGCAGGCGGAAGCCCCCGGCGGCATAGGTCTCCATGCCCTGCTGGCTGCCCAGCGTCAGCAGGGCCAGGGCCAGCGCGGCGCTGGCGCCGCAGGTGGCCTGCGCGTGCAGCGCTCCGGCGGGCAGCAGCGAGGGCAGCAGCGGCGCAGGCCCGCCGGCGGGCGGCTGGCCGGTGAGGAAGGAGACGGCGCGCTGCGCTGCCTGGGTGTAGCGCGCCTCGCCCAGGCGGCGGCCGCAGTCGGCCAGCACCGCGGCGGCCAGGGCGCAGTCCTCGCTGAGCAGATACGGCCTGGGGCGCTGCACAGAGCGCGCGGCGCGTGCGCGCAGCAGCGTGGGCATGGCGCGGCGCAGGAAGGCGGCGTCCTCCGGCGTCAGGCCGGGCGAGAGCATGGGACAGCGCGCGGGCACGTCCATCGTCAGCCGTCTGCCGGGCGCGCTGTCCTCCACCGGGGAGAAGCGGCTGGGCGAGACGGCGGGATCCTCCCGGCTCTGCTGGCGCAGCAGGGAGAGCAGGCGGCAGGCGCGCAGACCGCTTTCGCTGCCCAGCTGCGCGCAGACCTGCTCCGGGGTGAAGGCGTAGGCGTCCTTCGGCGCGACGAGCGCGGGGCTGAGGCCGCCGCCCTGCAGGGCAAACGCGGAGAGGAGCGTGTCCAGCACGCGCAGCGCCTCCGAACGCCGCCCGGCGGCCAGCAGCACACGGGCCAGCAGCGCGTTGACGGCCAGCGGCTTTTCCGGCACGAAAACGCGCCAGTTCTCCGTGAGCGTCGCGCGGAAGAACGTGCCGTCGATGGGATCATAGAGCGCGGAGGCGAGCATGGCGTCCAGCGCGCGGTGGAGCATCGCGTGGGCCGACTTGTCGCCGCGCGCGGCGACGTGCTGCAAAAAGCACAGCGCATTCACCAGCGGCAGCTTGATCCGCCCAAAGCCGCCGTTGATCGTGTCCTGCACGGCGGACAGCGCGCGCAGCAGGTCGTGCGCGGCGTCCTGCGGCGGATAGGGGCGGCGCAGCGGCGGCGTCTGGAAGGAGCGCAGCACCTGCGCGGCCTGCCCGGTGAGCGCGGGCAGATTCTGGGCGAACCGCCTGTCCGCTTGGGACAGCCACACATACAGCCGGGAGGGATCCAGCGGATAGCCCTCGGGCGGCAGCGGCGCGGCGAGGAAGGGAAGCGCGTCGTGCAGCAGCAGCGCGCACAGCGGCAGCGCGCCCTCGCCGGAGAACAGCGCGCCCGCGCGCTGGCAGAGCAGCTCCACATCCGGGCGCTCGCCCGGCGCCAGGCGCACGGGCACGGTGCGCTCGCTGAGCTGCGCGGCGACAGAGGGGTCGGCAAAGGCGTCGCCCGGCTCGCCGATCAGCAGAAAGACGGGCACCTGCCGCGCGCGCGCCCGCTCGAAGGCGTCCAGCGAAAACGGCTCGAACGCAGGCAGCGCGCGCTGCGGCGCGGAGGCGGGCTGCGCCGGCACTGCGGCGCCGACCTGCCGGGGCGACGGCGCGGGGGAGACAGAAGAAACGCGCATGCTGATCCCATCCTTTGGCTGTGATGGCATCAGCATGCGCGTCTTGGCGGCAAATTATGTGCCCGGCTCGGCGCTGCGTTCGCGGCGGAACGGCCAGCTGCCCTCCTCCAGGGCGATGTCGCGATGGGAGACGTTGACCGTTTGCCCCAGGGCGCGCAGGTGCGCGCAGAGCGCCTCGCTGATGGCGACGGAGCGGTGCGCGCCGCCGGTGCAGCCGATGGCGATCATCAGGCGGCGCTTGCCCTCGCGCTGATACAGCGGCAGCAGGTAGTCCACCAGCGCGTAGAGGTGCGTCAGGAACGCGCGCGTCTCCTCCTTGCCCAGCACATAGTCGCGCACGGGCGCCTCCAGGCCGGTGTAGGCGCGGATCTCCTTGATATAGTAGGGATTGGGCAGAAAACGCACGTCGAAGACGAGATCGCTCTCGCGCGGGATGCCCCGCTTGTAGCCGAAGGACATGATCTCCGTGCGCAGCGTCTGCTGGCCGACGCTGCCGTGGGCGATGAGGTCGTCCACCTGTGCGCACAGCGCCTTGACGCTGATCCCCGCGGTGGACAGGACGTACTGCGCGCGCTCGCGCAGCGGCTGGAGCAGCTCGCGTTCGCGTGCGATGCACGCCTCAAGCGTCTTGCCCCGGCGCATGAGCGGATGGTCGCGGCGGGTTTCCTTGTAGCGGTCGATCAGGGTTTCGGTGTCTGCGTCCAGGAAGAGGATGGAGATGTCGTGGCTGTCGCTGCCGCCGTCGATGGCCTCCAGAACGGCCTCGGCGTTGAACAGCGCGCCGCTGCGGGAATCCACGCCCAGGGCGACGGGGCAGTCCAGCTCCATCTTCGCGCACAGGGTGATGGCCTGAGAGAGCAGCAGCGGAGGCAAATTGTCCATGCACTGATAGCCGATATCCTCCAGATGCTTGAGTACGCTGGTCTTTCCGGCTCCGGACAGGCCGGTGACAATCACAAATTTCATAGGGCGTTCCTTTCGTATCGATGGGCAGAGCGGTCAATCCTCGCCCAGAATGCGAACCTCCGGCTCCAGGCGGACGCCGGTCTTCTCCAGCACGCGCGCGCGCACCTGCTCCATCAGCGTCAGGATGTCGCCAGCGGTTGCGCTGCCCAGGTTGATGATGAAGCCTGCGTGCTTTTCGCTCACCTGCGCGTCGCCCACGCGCAGGCCGCGCAGGCCGCAGTCGTCGATCAGCTTGGCGGCGAACAGGCCCTCGGGGCGCTTGAAGGTGCTCCCGGCGCTGGGGTATTGCAGGGGCTGCTTGTCGCGGCGGGCGCGGGCGCATTCCTCCATGCGTGCGCGGATGACCTCCGGATCGCCGGGCGTGAGCCGCAGCACGATCTCGGTGACGGCGACGCTGGCCTCCATCATCGCGCTGTGGCGATAGGAGAAGCCCAGCGCGTCGCCTTCGAAGGCGATGGGCTTGCCGTCGGACAGAGCGATGGCGTTCACGCGCTCGACGACCTGTGAAAGCTCCGCGCCATACGCGCCGGCGTTCATCACGACGCCGCCGCCGAGCGTGCCGGGAATGCCCGCGATTTCCGCCAAGCCGGACAGGCCCTCGCTCAGCGCCAGCTGCGCGCAGGCGCTCATGGTCGCGCCGGCCTGAGCGATGATGCGTTCGCCCTCGTGGCGCATGGCGGCACAGTCGCCCGCGATGCGGACGACCAGCCCGCGGATGCCGCCGTCGCGCACGAGCAGGTTCGAGCCGTTGCCGATGAACGTGACCGGCACGCCTGCATGCCGCGCGGCGCGCAGGGCGACAGGCACCTCGGTGGGATCGTTGATGTTCACCAGTACGTCGGCCTCGCCGCCGACGCGGAACGTGGTGTAGCGCGCCATCGGGGCGCGGGGAATGATGCGCTCCGGCGCAAAATTGGCCTGAACGAGCGATTGGATCAGGGCGTCCATGCTTTCCTCCCAGATTTGGATGCCTTTATTGTACCCCATTTGCAGAGGTTGCACAAGCTAAATTTCGCCGTCGGGCGGACGGGATGTGCTGCGCAGGTGGTCGATCAGCGACAGCGCGGCGGCAGCCTCGCGCGTGCCGACATACACGGCACAGCACAGCGGCTCACCACGCTCAGGAAAATAGACGACCTGTGTGGGCGCGTCCTCCGTGCCCGCGTTCGCAAGCGGGACGGACGGCGGCAGGCGGGCGGCCTGGTCAGCCGAGCAGCAGAACACGTCCGGCAGCGGCTCGCTCAGCGCGGCAAGCTGCTGCGCATCCACGCGCTGCACGCGCAGGTGAACGGCGGGGGCGTCCTTCTGATAGGCGCTGAGCGCTTTATAAAAGGAAGCGGAGGCTTCGGCATCCTGCGTGCACAGGACGACGCGCAGCAGGACGCGCTCGGGTGTGCGCGTGCTGTACGGAGCAGAGACGACGGTGAGAATCTCCGGTGCATAGACCAGAAGCGCGCACAGCGCCAGCAGCGCTGCGGCACGCGCAAGGGAGTGGGTCATACACATCACCACCATATCCTATGCGGCGGACGCGAAAAAACGTCAAAAAAAGTTCAAAAACCGTTCAAAAGCGTATTGACAAACACCGGAAAGGGTAGTATACTAAACGAGCTGTCGGCGCGAGGCTTACTTCGCAGGGCAGCGACATGATCCTTGAAAACGATACAGAATCAAGAAGAACGCGCATCGCGATCGAGAGATTGCGATCAGGAAAAGACAGTCAATTCGAAATGAGTTTTG
>JBJEYK010000165.1:0-6079 GCA_051886775.1 Candidatus Ventricola sp.
TGCCTCGAGTCCTATCAGGACGTCATGACCCTGGAGGCGGAGCTGCTCACCTATGCGCTTGGCAAGGTGAAGGAGGCCTACGGCGAGGAGCTGGAGAAGGTCTTCGGCGTGCCGCTGACCGTGCCGACCCTGCCGTTCCCGCAGATCAAGCTGGCTGACCTGTACGCCGAGCTGGAGAAGGAATTCGGCTACAAGGTGCCCGAGGAGGAGAAGGGCGACCTGACCACCGAGGCTGAGCACCTGTCCTTCGACTGGGTGAAGAAGAAGTACGGCCACGAGTTCCTCTTCGTGACCGATTATGATGCGGCTAAGCGCGCTTTCTACCACATGCGCGACGAGAACGGCGTGCCCCAGGGCTACGACCTGATCTGGCGCGGTGTGGAGATCACCACCGGTGCGCAGCGCGAGCACCGCTATGAGCAGCTCTGCGCGCAGGCCAGAGAGAAGGGCCTGGACGAGGACGTGAAGTTCTATCTGGAGTTCTTCAAGTATGGCTGCCCGCCGCACGGCGGCTTCGGCCTGGGCATCGACCGGCTGACCATGCTGCTGCTGGGCATGACGATCAAGGAAGCGATGTTCATCTTCCGCGGCCCGACCCGGCTCAACCCGTAATCCCACAAAATCCATGCGCGGCCCTGCCTTGCCGGATGCGAGGCGGGGCCGCGCTGCGTGACGGCACAAAAAAACTCCGCCTGCCGGGCGGCAGGGGAGGGCACAGAGACGGGGGGAATCAGTCGTCCGTGGGCAGCTTTTCATTGGCGGCGACGGCCTGACACAGTGCAAACATCAGGCGGCGGGCCTTGGGCGTGCAGCCGCTGGCGAGGGTGGCGATGGAGCTGGCCAGGGATTGAGCGCTCTCGTCCGGCAGGGTGTTGAAGCGCTCCTCCATGACGCTGCCGTTGAGCAGCGAGGCAAGCGGCACCTGCAGCACGCCGGCAACCTGCGCAAGCTGCTCCAGGGATGCGGGGCGCTCGCCGCGCTCCAGACGGCCAAAATGCAGCTGGGACATCCGCAGCCTCTCGGCAATCTGCTCCTGCGTGAGGCCGGCGGCCTTTCGGGCAGTGCGGATGTTCTGCCCGATGGTCTTGTAGGAAACGAGCATCGATCTCTCCTCCAGAGTTTCCATGATGGTAATACTATCATATCCCGAAACGATGCAAATTAACATTCCAGTGAAGGAGTTATGTGATCGATATGGATGTGAATGGATAAATAATGTCCAAAATGGACGGGTTATGGCCGATAGGCTGTCATCGCGCGGTAACGGGTGCTCAGCAGGGAGAAGAGCGTCCTGGCGTAGGGCGAGAGCGGCTGCTCCTTGGGATGAACCATATAAAACGGCGGGAGATAGGCATCCGTGCCGAGGTGATAGTGGGCGAGCTTCTGCATGGCGGCGCTGTCGCACAGCAGCGAGATGAACGGCGCGAGCATCACCAGTCCTCCGGACATGCAGGAGCGCTTGGCTGCGCTGATGCTGTCGCAGAGCATGCAGACGCGGGGCTTGACGCCGCAGGAGAGCAGCAGCCCGTCGTATTCGCGGCGATATGGGTGATTTGCCGGGGGCAGGACAAAGCGCTCGCCCTCAGCCTCGCGCAGTCCGATGGTCGTCCCGGAGGGGATGCGCCCGGCAAGCGCCGTGCGCCGACCGGCAAGCAGCACGATTTCTTCGGAGGCGACCTGCAGGTATTCCAGCTTGGGCTGCCGCGCCTCGCCGCCCAGCAGCGCCATGTCCAGCTCGCCCTCCAGCAGCATCTGCTCTAGGCGGGGCGCGTTCTGTTCGCGCACCTCCAGGTGCATGTCGGGGTACGCGGCCAGGAAGTCCGAGAGCACCTGCGGCAGCAGCTCGTCGGAGCGGTGCTCCGTCAGCCCGATGCGCAGCGTGCCCTCCGCGCGGCCGCGCAGCATGCCAATGGCCTCGATGAGCTGCGTCTCCGTCTGGATCATGCGGCGCGCTGCCTGCACATACAGCTCTCCCGCGGGGGTGAGCGCGACGCTGGCGCGGCTGCGCACGAACACCGGCTCACCCAGCTGCTCCTCGATCTGGCGAACCGTCTGCGAGAGCGTGGGCTGGGTGATGCGCAGGGCCTTGGCCGCTGCGGTGAAGCTGCCCTCCCGCACGATGGCGAGGATCAGGCGAGCGTGACGCGTGTTCATGGGCAGACCTCCTTTGTCATAGCCCTATTGTAGACGATGCACGCGTTTTTGTCCATGGAAAATTGCCCCCAGGGATTGAGCAAACGCCCTCAATGATGCTATAATAGACCATCATGGCTTGCGGCATCGCAAGGAGGAGAGCAGATATGCAGATTACCGAAAGGCTCAGCGCGTTCCGCGCGCGCATGGAGCAGGAGAACATGGCGGTGGTGATCGTCCCGACGGCGGACGCCCACGCCTCTGAGTATATTGCGGAGCATTTCAAGACCCGCCAGTGGCTGTGCGGCTTCACCGGCTCTGCGGGCACGCTGGTCATCGGCCGGGAGGAGGCCGCGCTCTTTACCGACGGGCGCTATTTCATCCAGGCGGAGAAGCAGCTTGCCGGCAGCGGCGTCACCCTCATGCGCATGGGTACGCCAGGCGTGCCGACACTGGAGGCGTACGTCGCGCAGCTGGCCAAGGCGGGCGAGTCCTGCGGCGTGGATTTCTCAGTGGTCAGCGCGCATTTCGCCGCCGACCTGAGCGACACGCTCGCGGGCAAGGAGATCGCGCTGCGCGACACGGGCGACTGGTTTGACGACATCTGGACGGATCGCCCGCCGATGCCGCAGAACAAGGTCTTCCTGCTGGACGAGCGCTATGCCGGCATGAGCGTCAGCAGCAAGCTGAGCGCCATCCGCCAGGTCATGGCTGCTTCGGGCGCGAAGCTGCATGTGTGCAACGTGCTCGACGACATCGCCTGGACGCTCAACGTTCGCGGCGGCGATGTCCTCAATACGCCGGTCGTGATGAGCTACCTGCTCGTGGGCGAGGAGAGCGCCGTCTGGTTTGTCGATCAGAACAAGGTGGGCGAGGACGTCGCCGCTGCGCTGACCGGCGCGGGCGTCTACCTGCGCGACTACGACGAGATCGAGCACGCGCTGGACACCGTCGAGGAGGGCACCGGCGTGATGGTGGACGGCAGGAAGCTGACCGCCCGCCTGTGTGCGGCGCTGGCCAACGCGAACATCATCCAGCATGAGAACCCTGCCTTCCGGCTCAAGGCCGTCAAGAACGACGTGGAGCTGGCCAACCTGCGCAAGGCGCACATCCGCGATGGCCTGGCCGTCACGCGGCTGATGTACTGGCTCAAGCAGAACGCGGGCAGGGCGGAGATGACCGAGCAGAGTGTGAGCGAATATCTGCTTACGCTGCGTCAGGCGCAGCCGCACTTCATCTCCACGAGCTTTGACACCATCTGCGCCTATCGCGAGAACGCCGCGATGATGCACTACAAGGCGACGAAGGACTCCTGCGCGGTCATCGAAAACCGCGACCTGCTGCTCATCGATTCCGGCGCGCAGTATCTGGAGGGCACCACCGACATCACCCGCACCTTCGCCATGGGCGAGGTCGAAAAGACGAAGAAGGAGCACTTCACCGCCGTGCTCTGCGGCATGCTGAACCTGCAGAACGCCCGCTTCCTGCACGGCTGCACCGGCATCGGCCTGGATATCCTGGCGCGCGGGCCGATGTGGGATCTGGGCATCGATTACCGCTGCGGCACGGGCCACGGCGTGGGCTATCTGCTCAGCGTGCACGAGGGGCCGAACGCCTTCCGCTGGTACAAGTCCGCTGCCCGCAACGAGGACACTGTGCTGGAGGCCGGCATGGTGACGACCGACGAGCCGGGCATCTACATCGAGGGCAGCCACGGCATCCGGCTGGAGAACGAGCTGGTGTGCAGGAAGCTGGAGTGCGGCGAGTACGGCCAGTTCATGGGCTTTGAGGTGATCACCTGCGCCCCGATCGACCTGGACGCGGTGCTGCCGGAGCAGATGACGGCCCGCCAGCGCGGCTGGCTCAACGCCTATCACGCCTTCGTGCGCGAGCAGCTGACCGACCTGATGGAAAATGACGACGAGCGCGCCTGGCTGGCGCACGCGACGCGCGCAATCTGATCAGACATCAAAAACGTGTTCCTCTCCCAAGCAGGGGGGGAACACGTTTTTTTGAATGCTTTGGACCATCAGCGCAGCTTCATGCCATCACGCACCCGGCGCGCGTACAGGCGCAGCCGCTGGCGCAGCGTCATGCAGCCGAGCACGTCGCGATAGGCTGTGCGCCCGCAGGCGGCCTGCGCGGGCTTGAGCCGATGGCCGGAATAACGGGCGACGCACAGCGCCTTGCCCAGCGCAAGCAGCTCGACCCGGTTGCTCAGCGTTTCCTGCGCGCGCAGGAGGAACGACGCGGGCGCTTCGCCCGGCTGCGCAGTGATACCCAGGCACAGCAGCGCCTCCTCTGTCGCGCGATACCAGATCAGCAGGCTGTCGCCGGGATTGCGATACCGGCGCGCGACGCGCTCGGGTGCGCACAGGGCAAGCCGCAGGGCGATCAGCGCCGCGGCCAGCACAAGCAGGAGCAGCAGCAGTATACCCGGCTGATCCTCCGGCTCATCCGGCGTCTCGTTCGGCGTCGGGGTGGGCGCTGGCGTGGGCGGCGGGGTGATCGGCGGCGTCGGCGTGACGGACGGGTCGCTGTGCTCGGGCGTGGGGGAGGGCGTGGGCGTCGGCGCCGGCGACGGGGTGGGCGACGGGGTAGGCGACGGGCTGGGGGTCGGGGTAGGATTCTCTGCGGACGGATCGTCGTCCGAATCGTCGTCCGGGGGATTGTCGCCGTCGGGCGGCAGGCTCTGCGTGTCCTGCGCAACGGCGTTGCCCTGGCCGGGCGTAGGGTCGAACGTCAGCCAGCCGAAGCCGGGGAAGAAGATCTCTACCCAGGCGTGCGCCTGCTGCTGGGTGACGCGCGCAATGCCGTCGCTGTCCGGCAGGGCGGCATAGCCCTCCACATAGCGAGCGGGCAGGCCGACGGCGCGCGCCATCACGGCCAGTGCGCTGGCGAACGATGTGCAGTAGCCCCGCTGCTCCTCGAAGAGGAACCAGGAGACGAAGTCCTGCGTGACGGGCGGGATGCTCTGCTCGAGCGTGTAGGGAAAGGCGCGGCGCAGATAGGCGCACAGGGCGTTCGCGCGGTCGAAGTCGTTTTCCTCCGCCTCGGTGAGCTGCTGCGCGAGGGCATAGACGCGCGCTTCCACGGCGGAGGGCAGGGTCAGATATGTCTCGCGGATGCGCCCATAGGACGGGTCCTGCGGGTCGTACGCGGCGAGAACGAGATCGCGCACGCCGGGGGAATCGGCGGTCAGCCGCCGCCCGGAGAAGGTGTACTGATCCCCTGCAGCGAGGCTGCGCGTGCCGAAGACCTCGCTGGATGGGGCGTAGTACACCGCCAGGCCGTCGCCGCGGGGGGAGAGAAAGCGCTGGGTGAGAAAGAGCGTGCTGGCGGCCTCGCGCTGGAGGGTGACGGTGATCAGCTCGCTTTCGGGGAGCTGCGCCTGCAGGGCGCGCGAGGGACGGGCGAGATCGAACAGGTCGCGGCGCAGCGCGGCATAGCGCGGGCTGATGAACAGATAGCGCCGCCCGCTGGTGGTGTCTGCCCAGGCAAGGCCGGTGTATTCGTTCTTGACCGTGGCGCGAAGCAGTGTGCGGCCGGAGACCGTCGCCTGCAGCACAGGCTCGTCCATCGGGGAAACGGGGCCGCCCAAGCGTTCCGGCCCCAGGGGCTGCCAGCCGGTGGAGGCAAAGGAAAACGCGGTACGCGGCTCAGTGAAAAACAGATAGTCGGCGATGGTCTGCTTGACCTGCGCGGCCAGGCTGGTGAGACGGGGGACGGTGCTCCCTGCGAGGGGAAGCAGCAGCAGCAGCGCGCCCAGCACGGCGATGGCGCTGGGCAGCAGGCGCGCGAGGGAGACGCCCTGCGCGCGGCTGGCCAGGAGCATGGCAAGCACCAGCGGCAGCAGCGCTACGCCCGGCACGTCCGCGCCGAGGAAGGAGAGCAGGAGCAGCTCGCAGACAGTCAGCAGCGTCAGCGGGAAGAAGGCCTGCTCGCT